>DATBAK010000030.1 GCA_036271555.1 Acidimicrobiia bacterium | reverse complement strand
GCTCGACGCGGCACCCGACCGCGAGGCGAAGCGCGCGGAGATCGAGGCGCGTCTCGTCGCGCGGCAGTCGCCGTTCAAGACCGCGGAGGCGTTCCTCGTCGAGGAGATCATCGATCCGCGCGACACGCGCCGTCTGCTGTGCGAGTTCGCGAACCTGGCGGCGCGGCTGTGGGAGCCGGGCCCGAAGGCGCGCGGTGCCCGGCCGTAGACCGGATCCGGCGGCGCAACGATGAAGCCGTCGGCGCCGTTCCCCTGCCGGTCGACCCTCGTCCGTACACTCACGCCATGACCACGCAGTTCATTGCTCCCGGTCACTGGTCGAGCGCCATCCCGCTCGACACCGCGCATCCGCGACTCGACGTGCTCGCGGCGCGCGGCTACGTGCGTCTGCGCGACGCCACGGCGCCGATCCCCGAGTCCGAGTACCTCGCGCTCGAGTACATGGATTGGAAGAGCGGTGGCGACACGAACTTCGCGCCGATCGCGACGGCCGACGGCGAGCTCGACTGCCGCGGCTTCTGGAAGGAAGGCGACGAGCGTCCCGACAAGAACGGGAAGTGGACGTCGAACGCGGCGCAGTGCCCGAGCATCGTGCGGTGGGTCGAGTCCGTGCACGCGAACTTCGGTCGCGTGCGCGTGATCAAGCTCGAGCCACAGAACGACGACACCGCGCTCAAGCAGATGCATCGCGACGACAACAACCGCTTCAACCCCGACGACACGGGTTGGGTCGTGCGCTGCTGGCTCGAGCTCACCGACAACCCGAACAGCTCGATGGTGCTCATGGAGCAGCGCGACGGGCTCCCCGATCCGGCGACCGAGGCGCGCGTTCCACTGCATCGGGGCGCGCAGTTCCTCGTCGACACGCAACGGCTGTGGCACGTCGTGAGTCATCCGGGCACCGCGCCGCGCTACGCGCTGATCTCGAGCTTCGAGAGCGGGCCCGCGCTCGACGCGTGGGTGCAGTCACAACTCCCGACGGAAGGCTGACGCGATGCGGTTCGGCTACTTCATGGCGCCGTTCCATCCGGTCGGGCAGAACCCGACGCTCGCACTCGAACGCGACCTCGACCTGATCGTCGCGCTCGACCGTTTCGGCTTCGACGAGGTGTGGGTCGGCGAGCACCACTCCGCGGGCTTCGAGATCATCGCGTCGCCCGAGGTGTTCCTCGGTGTCGCCGCGGAGCGCACGAAGCACATCCGCCTCGGCACCGGCGTGAGCTCGCTCCCCTATCACCACCCGCTGATGCTCGCCGATCGCATGGTGTTGCTCGACCATCTGACGCGCGGACGCGTGATGCTCGGATGCGGGCCCGGTCAGCTGACGTCGGACGCGCACATGCTCGGCATCCCCGCCGACACGCAGCGCCCGCGCATGCACGAGGCGCTCGATGCGATCACGCACCTGCTGCGCTCCGACGAGCCACTCACGATGGAGACCGACTGGTTCACGATCAACGACGCGCGGCTGCAGTTGAAGTCGTACACGGATCCGCACCTCGAGATCGCGGTCGCGGCCTCGATCTCGCCGACGGGCGCGGCCGCGGCGGGCCGTCACGACACCGGACTGCTGTCGATCGCGGCGACGAGCAAGCAGGGCTTCGACGCGCTCGGCACTCACTGGGGAACGTGGAACGAGGTCGCGGCCGAGCACGGACACGCCGCCGATCGCGATCGCTGGCGCCTCGTCGGGCCGATGCATCTCGCACGCACGAAGGAGCAGGCGCGCGAAGAGGTCGCGTACGGCATCCTCGAGTTCTCGCGCTACTTCACGCACGTGCTGCCCGCAGGGCCGGTGCGCGGCGACACCGCCGAGGAGATCGTCGCCAACGTCGACGAAGACGGCTTCGCGGTGATCGGCACGCCCGACGACGCGATCGCGAAGATCCAGTCGCTCGTCGACGAGTCGGGCGGCTTCGGCACCTTCCTGCTGTTCGGGCACGACTGGGCCACGCCGCGCGCCACGCTCGACAGCCTCGAGCTGTTCGCGCAGTATGTGATGCCGCACTTCCAGAACCAGCTCTCGGCGCCGGCGGCGTCGTGCGAGTGGGTGACGGGCAGCGGTGGCGAGTTCGTGAACCGCGCGGCCAACGCGATCATGAAGGCGATCGGCGACTACGCAGACGAACGCTCTGCGAAGACCTGACGGGGAGAGGGCGGAAATCGTGAATCGAACCTTGCTCGCGCGCGCGTCGTGGATCGCGACCGCGGTCGCGCTCGTCGGTGCCGGAGCGCTGTCGGCGACACCGGCCGGCGCGACACCACCGCCGAGCGGAAACAACCTGCTGAAGCAGTCGAGCTTCGAGATGCCGGTTCCGAGCGGCGACGAACAGGTGTTCCAGCCCGGTCAGCACATCGGCCGCTGGCAGGTGTCGGGCCAGCAGGTCGCGGTCGTCGTGCCCGACGTCGTCGACGGCACGGGGACGCAAGGAATGCAGTTCCTCTCGCTCAACGAGCCGAGCCAGCCGCTGCCGCCGACGGGAACGGTGTGCCAGACCGTGCCGCTCGACCCGGCCGACCGCTACGCGCTGGCGTTCTCGTCGGCCGACATCGTCGCGGCCGCAACGCTCACGGTCTCCTGGCAGGGTTCATCGGTCGCGGCGATCGACGACCCCGTGAGCGTCGTCGGCAACGGGACGACGTGGACCCGCCACCGCGTGAAGCTCGGAAAGGCGAACGGCGCGACGAGCGGCACCGTCTGCTTCGGCGGCACGCAAGGTGGCTATCTGCTCCTCGACCTCGTGGTGATCCAACCGGTCGTCCCCGTCTGCCGGCTCGCCTGCTGACGCGGCGCGCGTCAGGGGTCAGCTGTCGGCGACGGTGCCGCCGTCGGTGTGCGGGAACGAGTGGTGCTCGTGCGCGACGCTCCACCGACCGTCGCGCTTGCGGAGCCCGACGGTGAGCCGAAGTCGGATGTCGGAATTGCGCGCGAAGTCGTCGGCCATGCCGCAGCGCAGGAGTCCGTAGGCGAACGCGGTGTCGGCACCGGCGACCACGTCGAGCGACTCGAGCTCGTACGCGGCACCCGCGGCCTGCCACTCGAAGAACGGCGGCCAGCTCGCGCGGTAGGCATCGATGCCCAGCACACCGCCGAACGGCGGCGGCACGTCGTACATGACGATGTCGTCGGCGTGGTCCTCGAGCACGGTCGCGAGGTCGCCGGCGTGCACCGCAGTGACCCAACGCTCGATCAGGTGCCGGATCGCGGTCTCGTCGTCCATCGGTTCGCCTCTCGTCGACGCTCGGTCCGACGATGCAGACTCCGCACGCGCCGCGAACTCATCGCGCGGCTCTCTTCGCGCGCGGCAAGGGCGGTCGCCGTCACGGGTCGCCGCGGCTGCGGGGCGGCGGACTCAGCTGGCGTTTGCCGGTGCGGGGATCGCGCGGCCCGAGGGTCCAACCGCGCGTCTTGCGGTCGTGGTCGAGCGAGCAGAACCAGTCGAGGTTCCACCACGCGGCGGGCCCGCCCTTCGCGAAGTCGACCTCGCAGTGATCGAGCTCGAGATACCCGCGGTTGTGACAGCCCTCGGCGTCGCACTCCCGGCCGCCGACGATCATCGCGGTGCGCAGGTGCGCGGGAATGTGCCGTCCGAAGTGCGCGACCGTCGTGATGTCGCGCCCCTTCTTCACCACCGCCGTGACGAACGCCTCCCCGAGCAGGCTCCTGACCCACTCCACGTTCACGGGCCCGACCCCGGCGATCTCGCACCGCTCACCAGGCAGCACGTTGCCGCGCACGAGCGCCGCGTGGTCGATCACGACATGGGCCGCGATCGACGCCGGCTTTCCCTCCGTCGGTTCGGCCCGAACGAGGTCGGCGAGCGCGTCGGCGCCGTAGGCCTCGTGTGATTCGTGCGGACCCGACTTCCGACGGGACCGGAAGATGTGCTGTACCCGCTGGTCGATCACGCTCTTGAACGGCCCACCGACCTCGGGCGTGAGCCGGAAGTGCCCTTCCACCATGCCATCGCCCGCCGTCCACATCCGCAGGCCGCGCGCCGCGTGCTGCCGCTGCGAACGTTCGGCCGGATCGTCGGCACACGCCCGCGCCGCGATGCACGCGTCCTTCAACGGCACGATCCCCTGCGTGGCTGCGTCGAGCAGTTCCCCCTCGACGGAAGGGTCCGCGGTCGCGGCTTCGGCGATCATCGCCGCTTCCCGCGTCGACAGCCTGCCCTCGCGTACCGCCGCGGCAGTCTCCGGCAGCTCTTCGAGCTGCCGCGCCATCGTCATCGCCCGACGCGCTTCGCTCGCCTCCACGCCGGCCGCACGCGCGTACGCCTGGGCTGCATCACGTCCCGCACCCTTTCGGCACGAAGCGGTGTCGGCCACGCGCTTCGCCGCCTTCGCGAGCATCCCCTCACTCAATCGACGGATCACACCGAGCTCGTCGACCAACCGCGCTGCCTGATCGTGCGTCAACGTCGTCGGCTCGAAGCTCGCGGCGAGCTCCTCCAACGCGCTCCTCGTCGTCACGACCGTCGCAAACATCGAACGGATCGTACGACGAGGGTGTGACAGTTATCGGTCCCGATCCGTCAATGTTTTCCGAGGTTTTTCACGCCGATGATGGCCGCCGACGCGTCGCGCTTCACGCGCGGGTAGTCGGCCTTGCCGTTCGGCGCGCGGCCCACACTGTCGACGATCAGCACGTGACGCGGAGCCTTGAAGCTCGCGAGCCGCGTCTTCACGTGGGCGATGAGTGCGCCGGGTTCGACATCGTCGTCCGTACCGTTCAATTCGGCGACCGCGCAGATCGCCTCGCCGAAGCGCTCGTCGGGAACACCGACGACGATCGCGTCCCGCACCGCGGGATGCGTCTTCAACGCTTCCTCGACCTCTTCGGGAAAGACCTTCTCGCCACCCGTGTTGATGCACACCGACCCGCGGCCGAGGAGTCGCAGCGTGCCGTCGGCGTCGACGGTCGCCCAGTCACCCGGAATCGAATAGCGCTTCCCGTCGATCACGCGGAACGTCTTGCCCGACTTCTCGGGATCCTTGTAGTAGCCGAGTGGCTGTGGACCGCCGACCGCGACGAGGCCCGCGACACCCGAGCCGGGCTCGACGTCGTTGCCGTCCTCGTCGACGACGCGCGCCGCGTCGCCGAGCGTGAACTGGCCGGTCGCGCGCACGCCGTCGTTGCGGCTCGACACCGAGCCGCCCATGCCGAAGGCCTCCGACGACGCGAACCCGTCGCTCAACGACGCGTTCGCGAGGTGCTCGAGCAGGCCCTGCTTCACGGGCTCACTCCACATCACGCCCGCGGAGGTGACGAGGTGGACGTGGGTGAGATCCCAACGCCCCGGCTCGGCGCGCAGCGCGTCGAGCATCGGGCGCGCGAACGCGTCGCCGACGATCGCGACGCCGTACACGCGTTCGCGTTCGATCGTGTCGAGACATTCACGCGCGTCGAACGACCGCGTCTCGAGCAGCACGACCGTGCCCGCGACGCGCAGACCGGCCATGCCCATCGTCATCCCGGTGCCGTGCATCAACGGGCTCGCGGGCATGAGTGCGACGCCGCCCCGTGCCGCGCGCCGGCGAACATGGGCGAGGTCCTGCTCCTCGGGATCGAGCGGAGTGCCGGCGTTCGCGTGCGCGTACAGGTCGCCCTGCCGCCACATCACGCCCTTCGGCATCCCGGTCGTGCCGCCGGTGTAGAGGAACACGAGGTCGTCGGCGCTGCGGTCCCACGGCGCGCGCGTACGGGTGCGTGCCGCGCCGGCCGCGTCCTCGTACGGCGTCGCCCAATCGGGACACGGACCGCTGCCGTCGTCGACGTGCAGCCACATGCGTACGTTCGGCGTACGCACCCGCACCGCGTCGACCCGCTCCGCGAAGCAACCGTGGAAGGCGATCGCGATCGCGTCGGAGTCGTTCCAGAGATACGCGAGCTCCTCGGGCCCGTAGCGGTAGTTCGTGTTGACGGGCACGAGCCCGGCCTTCAGCGCGCCGAACATCGTCTCCAGGTACTCGGGCGCGTTGAAGAGGTAGTTGGCAACCTTGTCGCCGTGCTGCGCGCCCGCGGCTTCGAGCAAGGCCGTCGCGATGCCGTCGGCGCGCCGGTCGAGCTCACCCCACGTGAAGCGGCGCGTTCCGTGCACCTGCGCGACCGCGTCCGGAACCGTCTCCGCGATCGCCTCCCACACGTCGGCGTAATTCCACTCGGCCATCAGACGTTCGCGACCACGGGTGCGGGCTCGCCGCGCCGCTCGGGCAACGTCGCGCGCAACCGTTCGAGCAGCTCGTCGCGCGTCGCGCGGCACGCGGGATCGTCCCAACGGTTCACGCGCTGCAACGGATCGTCGACGAGGTCGTAGAGCTCGCCTTCGGTGCCGTCGTGCACGGTGCCGGGCTCGTACTGCGTGCACACCCAACGCTCGGTCGCGACGGTTTGGAGGTGCATCGCGATGTCCTCGTACACGCTGTCCCACTCGGTGACGACGTGCTCGAAACCGCGCGCGTCGGCGTCGGCGTCGTCGACGGGCAGCGCGCGCCCTTCCATCCAGTCCGGCGCGTCGACACCCGCGATCGCGCACCACGTCGGCGCGAGGTCGAGCAGACCGACGGGCCGCCCGACGCGAGATGCCGCGACGTCGGCCGAGGCCGCGGGCCGCCAGATCAGCGGCAGCCGCATCAGCGCGTCGCAGTGGTACGCACCTTTGAACAGCAGCCCGAAGTCGCCCTGGAGCTCACCGTGATCGGTGGTGAAGAACACGTCGGTCCGGTCCTGCCAGCCGCGCCGCGCGACGGCGCCGAGGATGTCGGCGCACGCCTCGTCGATGAGCTCGTTCTCGACGTGCGTCATCGCGTTGACCTCGCGGATCTGATCCGCGGTGAGCTGCGCGGGCACGAACTTGCGAGGCGCTTCGTAGTTCGCGGCGAGGGCGCCGTCGTAGTAGCCGCGCCAGTGACGCGGTTTCGCGTCGAGGATCGCGTCGCGTTCCGCGGCCGTCGTCGGGTAGTTCGTGGGAAGGTCGAGGTCGCGCCAGTCGACACGCCTCGTCTCCGACGCGGGCGGATCCCACGGATGGTGCGGATCGGGGAACGACACCCACACGAAGAAGTCGGCGTCGGCGGGCAGCGAATCGAGCCATGCGATCGTGCGTTGCGCGACCCAATCGGTGTGGTACAGGTCGCGCGGCACCGCGTTGCGCCACACCTGACACGCGCCGGTGTCGCCGCCGCCCGCGGCGTTCACGTCGAAGTCGGCGTCGAGCACGCGGTACCAGTCGTTCACGTACTCCGAATGGCCGCGCATCATCATCTGCGCGTAGTGCGTCATGCCCATCGCGGTGTGGGTTGCGGTCTCCATGTGATCGAAGCCGCGGTGCGGACCGAACGTGCCCTGCACGCCCATGCGGTTCTCCGCGAACTGCAGGGTCGGATCGAGGAACGGCTCGAAGTGCGCCTTGCCGATCAGCGCGGTGTTGTAGCCCGCGCCGTGCAGCACTTCCGCGACGCTCGGCGCGTCGTCGGGCAACGGTACGCCGTTCATCCAGACTCCGTGCGTGCGCACGTATTGACCCGTGAGCATCGTCGAGCGCGACGGCATGCAGACGACGTTCTGCGGATGCGCGCGGTCGTACACGATGCCGCGCGCCGCGAGCCCGTCGATCGTCGGCGTGCGCGCGACCGTGCCGCCGTTGCAGCCGAGCGAGTCGTAGCGCTGCTGATCGGTGGTGACGAAGACGATGTTGCGGCCCATGTGCCGGTCATGGTCGCACGGCCCGACTGGCACCTGCACGCGTCGGGGCGGAAGGATCGCCGGGTGCTCGAGCCGGTCAGCTCACGAATCGCCGCGGGTCCGGTGCAGCTCGCGGTGCACGAGTGGGGCGGCGACGGGCCGCCGGTGCTGCTCGCGCACCCGACCGGTTTCCACGGCGTGGTGTGGGCGCCGGTCGCGGAGCGGTTGATCGCGCGTGGTCGCACGGTGTTCTCGTTCGACTTCCGGGGTCACGGCGACAGCGACGCGCCCGACTCCGACTACTCGTGGCACGGCTTCGGCGACGACGTGCTCGCGGTCACCGATCACTTCGGCCTGCGCGGCGAGCCGTCGCTGCTCGCGGCCGGTCATTCGAAGGGCGGCGCCGCGCTCGTGCTCGGTGAGCTCAAGGAACCGGGCACGTACGCGCGCCTGTGGCTCTACGAGCCGATCATGTTCCCATCGTTGGAGGTGCTGCCGCCGCACGAGGACTTCTTCCTCGCGCGCGCGGCGCGGAAGCGTCGGAACGAGTGGCCGTCGAAGGAAGCCGCGTACGAGGCGTACGCGGCGAAGCCGCCGCTCGACGTGATGACGCCCGAGTCGTTGCACGCGTACGTCGACTACGGGTTGCGCGATCGTGGCGACGGTGTGTTCGAGCTGAAGTGCCGGCCCGACGTCGAGGCGCAGGTGTACACGATGGGCCCGAACCACGGCGCCTTCGTGCACCTGCCCGATCTACAGCCGCCGGCGCTCGTCGTCGCGGGCGAGACGACGCAGAGCATCCCGCCCGACCTCGCCCGTCAGATCGCGGAGCGCATGGCGCACGGCAGCGTCGAGGTGATGCCCGGCGTCGGCCACTTCGGCCCGCAGGAGAACCCCGACGCCGCGGTCGAATCGATGCTCCGCTTCGCCCCCACGCGTTAGTGGTACTGCGTTGTCGGCGTATAGCCGAACAACGCAGTACCACTACGCGGACTTGAGGTCGTCGATCACCGCGCGCCACTGCGCGGGGTCGTTGCGGTAGGGCGCGTAGAACGACAGCCGGTCGACGAGCCCGCCGTAGCGCGCCTTGAGCTCGGGACCGACCTGCGCGGGCTCGGCGACGACCGCGAACGTCGACAGGATGTCGTCGTCGATGAGCTCGCCCATCTCGACCCACTTTCCCTGCTTCGACAGCGCGTTGAGCTCCGGCTGCAGGTCACCCCAACCGTGGAGGTCGAGCACCGGCTTGTAGTTCGGCGTCGAGCCGTAGAACGCGATCTGCTGACGGGTTCCCGTCTTCGCCTTCTCGATCTCTTCCTCCGTGCGACCGGTGACGACGAACAACGGCCCCGACACCTCGAACCCATCGCGCGACCGACCCGCCTTCGCGAGCCCGCGCCCGATTGCCGGGAGCGTGACCTCACGCACGTAGCGCTCGGTCGTGAAGCCGTGGATGAGGATTCCGTCGGCGACCTCGCCCGCGACCTCGGTCATGTGCTCGCCGACCGCGGCGAGGAACACCTTCGGCGGGCCGTAGCCCGTCGGGCCGGGATTGAAGAACGGCGTCATCAACGTGTGGCGGTAGAACTCGCCGCGGAAGTCGAGCTTCTCGCCGTCGTTCCAGCACGCCCAGATCGCTCGCATCGCGAGGATCATCTCCCGCATGCGCTTCGCGGGCTGCGACCACGGCATCGAGAACCGCTTCTCGATGTGCGGCTTGATCTGCGACCCGAGACCCACGATCGCGCGGCCCTTCGAATAGGTCTGGAGGTCGTGACCGAGGTTTGCCAGCGTCATCGGGTTGCGCGCGAACGCCACCGCGATTCCGGTCGCGAGCTCGACGCGCTCGGTGTGCTCGGCCGCGATCAGGAGCTGCAGGAACGGATCGTGCGCGGTCTCCGCGGTGACGATCCCGTCGTAGCCGATGTCCTCGAGCTCCTTCGCCCGCGTCGCGAGCTCCGGGATCGAATCCCCTCCGATTCCTCCGTCGACCCGCACGGCGCACTCCCCTCGTCGGCTGCCCTCGATCGAGCGCGCCGCAGGCTAGCCAGCGCCGAAAACGCGAGGTGCTTGCGGCGCGTGACGGCGGGCACGACACTCGTGGCGTCGGTCGACGCCGCCGAGCGGACGCGGCCGGCGACCAGCGACCGGAGCGATCGCAGACGGGTGGGCGTCCATGACCTCGACGATCACGACGACCGATCAGGTCGGCGCCCGGACGCCGACGCGGGGACCCGCTGTCGCCGCGGTGTGCGTCGCCGCGGTGTGTGTCGTGCTCGGCTTCGCCGCACGCGGTGACCATCACCACGGACTCACGACCCGCGTGTACACGGGCACGATCACGATCGTGTCGGCCGACCACAACGCGATCGCGCTCGACATCGCGTCCGGCGCGCACGGGGCCGGCAACGGCTTCGCGTTCGCGCCCCGCGTGCACGACGACGGGCTCGCAGTCGGTCAGCGGGTCGCGCTGTACACGGTCGACGTTCCGGGCCGCGGCGAGGAGATCGTCGACGTCCGTCCCGAGTAGGGGCGCCTCACTCGGGCACGTAGTGGCGGGCGCCGGCGGTGTCGAGCCACACCCGCATGAGCCGGCCGGTCGACGGGTCGCGGAAGCGCTCCTCGGTCGGCGACCAGCTCGAGTGCGGCGCGTCCGACTCGCCGTGCCGCTTCACGAACAGGCTCACGACCAGGATGACCGCGAGGATCGCGATCACGATCAGCCCGATCACGACCCGGCTTCGATGACGACCGCGGTGCCGTAGGCCACGATCTCGGTCATCGTCTGGCCGATCTCCGACGAGTCGAAGCGCACGCCGATCACCGCGTTGGCGCCGACCAGCATCGCGTTCTCGACCATGCGGTCCATGGCGTGACGCCGGCTGTCCTCGAGCAACTGCGTGTACTGCTTCACCTCGCCGCCGACGAGCGAGCGGAACCCGGCCGCGATGCCCTTGCCCATCCCCATGCTGCGGACGACGAGCCCGAAGCACGTACCGAGCGACTTGGTGATCCGCGCGCCCGGGATCTCGAACGCGGTGGTCGTGGGCACCGCGAGCTGGTGCCCCGCGGAACCGCCGCCGAAGTACCCGATGTCCTGGTCAGCCATGGAAAATCAGGCTACGCGCCCGCCGCGATTGGCACGTCGATGTCGTAGGCCCGTTGTATCGTCCGCTCATGGGCCTGCCGATCCCACAGACGCTGTCACCGAGCTCGATGGGCTGCTATACGAGCTGCCCGCTGGCCTTCAAGTTCTCGTACGTCCAGCGTCTTCCCGAGCCCCCGTCCGCACCCGCGAGCAAGGGCACGCTCGTGCACCTCGCGCTCCAGCACCTGCACTGGCGGCCGCCCGAGCAGCGCACCCTGGCCGCCGCGCTCGACGACCTCGGTCGCGCCTGTCGCGATCTCGAGAACGACAGCGAGTTCACCGGCCTCGAGCTCACGGCCGAGGAGCTCGACACCTTCCGCGCCGACGCGGAGGTGCTCGTGCGCCGCTACTTCGAGCTCGAGGACCCCACGAGCGTCCGCACGATCGGCGTCGAGCTCAAGCTCATGGCGCAGCTCGAGAAGGTCACGTTGCGCGGCATCATCGACCGGCTCGAGCTCGACGAGAACGGCGACCTCGTCATCACCGACTACAAGACCGGCTCGACGCCGTCGGAGCGGTGGGAGCAGAAGAGCCTCGCGGGCGTGCACGTCTACTCGGTGCTGTGCGAGCAGGTCTTCGGCCGGCGCCCCGCGCGCGTACAGCTGCTCTACCTGTCGAAGCCCGAGGCGATCATCGCCGAGCCGTCCGACGTCTTCATGCGGGGCGTCAACCAGCGCTCGGGCGCGGTGATGGAAGCGGTGCGTCGTGCGTGCGCGCGCGACGACTTCCGCCCCAAGGAGAGCGCGCTCTGCAACTTCTGCAACTTCCGTGAGTTCTGCCCCGCGTTCGGTGGGAACCCCGAGCAGGCCGCGGTCGTCATGAAGGAGCGCGCCGAGACCGCGGCCGGCCGGCCGCCGCTTCCGCTCGCGGTCTGATGCCGGGCGCGACCGCCCGCTTCGACGCTGCCGTCGAGGACGCGGTCGAGGCGATCCGAAACCCCGCGCTCGACCACGTCTTCTACGCGCTCTCGGCCGCGGCCGATCACAGCAAGCTCTGGCACGGGATCGGTTGGGTACGCGGTGTCGCGACCGGGCGGCGCGCGGAGGCCCGTCGTATGTCGAGCGCGCTCGGAATCGAGTCGTTCCTCACGAACGTGGTGATCAAGAGCGTCGTGGGACGCGTGCGGCCCGAACGGCCCGCGACCGAGGGTCCGCTCCCCTACAACATGCGTGTCCCCATCACGAGCTCGTTCCCGTCCGGCCACGCGACCGCGGCGTTCACGGCCGCGGTGTTCCTCTCCGACGACGGCGCGCAGCTCGCGCCGCTGTGGTTCACGGTCGCGGGCGTGGTCGCGTTCAGCCGCGTCTACGTGCGCATGCACCACGCCTCCGACGTCGTCGCGGGCGCCGCGCTCGGCCTCGCGATCGGCAAGACCCTGCACCGGATTCTGGGCCCTGCCGGGCGTGGAAGACTCGGCGGGTAGGACGCCACCGTTCGCTACCCACCCCCCGGGAGGCGCGTGCCATGAGCCGCCAGATCGCTGTCACCTTCGACTACCGCTGCCCCTTCGCCCGCAACGCACACGAAGCGGTCGTGAACGCGCTCCGCGAAGGCACCGACATCGACTACCGGTTCCAGGCGTACTCGCTCGACCAGGTGCACGTCGAGGAAGGCAGCCCCGCGGTGTGGGACCGTCCCGCCGACGAGCGCGGCGGCGGCGTGCTCGCGCTCGAGTGGGGGATCGCGATCCGCGACCAGTTTCCCGAGCAGTTCCTCGACGCGCACGTCGCGCTCTTCGCGGCCCGCCACGACAAGGGCCTCCAGCTCAAGGACGAAGCGGTGCTGCGCGACGCGGCCGCCGGCGTCGGGATCGACGTCGACGCGGTTGCAGCCGAGGTCGCGACCGGCCGGCCGCTGAAGGCGCTCGCCGCCGAGCACACCGAGGCGGTCGATCGCTGGGCGGTGTTCGGCGTGCCGACCTTCTGCGAGGGCGAAGAGGCCACGTTCATCCGCTTCATGGAGCGGGGCCGCGCCGACGACCTCGCGCGGGCGGTCGAGCTGCTCGACTGGAGCCGCTTCAACGAGTTCAAGCGCACACGCGTGCCTCGCTAGCGCCCAGGCGCTAAGACTGTCCGCACCATGAGCCTGCGGATGTCCGACTCCGAAGCGATCATGTGGGCGGTCGAGAAGGACCCCGCGCTCCGCTCGGACTTCTGCAATCTCACGGTGCTCGAGTCGTCACCCGATCCGGATCGCCTGCGCGCCAAGCTCGACGACGCGCTGCGTGCGATCCCGAAGCTGGGCCAGCGCGTCGTCTCCGCGCCGCTGCGCATCGTGCCGCCGATGTGGGTCGACGATCCCGATCTGGATCTCGACTACCACGTCCGCCGCGTCGCTGCGCCCGAGCCCGGCGGCATGCGCGAGCTGCTCGAAGTGTGCGCCGCGCTCGCGGAGGCACCGTTCGACCGTTCGCGTCCGCTGTGGGAGTTCACGGTCGTCGACGGCCTGAGCGGCGGCCGCACCGCGATGCTCCAGAAGATGCACCACACGATCACCGACGGAGTCGGTGGTCTGAAGCTGTCGCTCGCGCTCGTCGACTTCGAGGCAAAACCGGCCCGACCGACCGACGAGCTTCACGACGACGGCGCGGCCCGCGACGTGTCGCGACCGTCGCCGCTCGGAGTGCTCCGCGATGCAGTCGGCGACGCGGTCGGCCGCCACGTCGCGACGGGACGATCGGTCGCCGCGACCGCGGGGCACGTCGTCACCCACCCGACCGAGGCGCCGGCGAACGCGCGCGGCGCACTCCGGTTCGCGGGCTCGCTGCGCCGGCAGGTGCTCGTCACGGGGTCGGCGCGCTCGAGCGTGCTCACCGGACGATCGCTGCGCCGTCATCTCGAGGTGTTCACGGTCGCGCTGCCGGTCGCGCGCGCGGCCGCGAAGCGCTTCGGCGGGACGCTGAACGACGTGTTCGTGACCGGGGTGACGGGCGGGCTCGGCCGCTACGCGCACAAGCTCGGCGGCATCGCCGACGAGCTGCGCATGGCGATGCCGGTGAGCACGCGCGAGCGCGGCGAGCAGGCGGCCAACCGGTTCGTGCCGACGCGGCTCCTGGTACCGACCGATCCCGACGACGTCGCGACTCGATTCGCGACGATCTCCGAGCGACTGCGCGACACGCGCGAAGAACCCGCGCTCTCGGCGGCCGAGCTCCTCGCGGGGTTCGCGTCGGGTTTGCCGACGTCGATGCTGGTCGCGGCGACGCACTCACAGACGCGCACGATCGACTTTGCGACGTCGAACCTGCGCGGCAGCCCGGTCCCGCTCTACCTCGCGGGTGCGCGCATCCTCGCCAACTACCCGTTCGGGCCCCGTACCGGCTGCGCGCTCAACGTCACGTTGCTCTCCTACTGCGACGAGCTGCACATGGGGCTGAACATCGACCCCGCGGCCGTCACCGACGTGCCGCTGCTCATGGATTGCATCGACGAGTCGTTCACGGAGCTGCTCGAGCCGCGCTGACCGAAGCGGGCGCGCCGCGAGCATGCGACCTCGACCGCTCCCGCCCCGCGTCACGGAGGACGAGCTCCGCGAGCCCGACCATCAAGGGTGGTGCTCGTAGGTGAGCGGCAGCATCGGGAACGCGCGGGCGATGCCGTCTCCGAGCCCGACCGGTTGCTTGTCGATGCCAAAGGCGGAGCGGAGGAACGCGACCGTGAAATGCGTGATCACCGGCCACGCGACCAAGGGATCGACCTCGTCGGGATAGCAGCCGTTCTGCGCGAGCTCGAGCAGACCGCCCGGATTCTGTGGATCGCGCTCGTCGCCGCCCGGCGTCAGCTGACCGCTCGCGCGCAGCCCTTCGCACTCGTCGACGAAGGTCGCGTGGCCCGCGCCGCCGCCGAGCAGCACGAGCGCGCGCCGTCCCGTCAGCCGCGCGTAGATGCTCTGCTGGACACTCGCGCCGAACTCGAGATCGTGCTGCGCGCCGATGAGCATGACCGGCTTCGAGGGCAGCGGCGTGCTCGGCACGGTCGACGCCCACGCAACCGCGGCCTTCACGTCGCGCCGCGAGAGCGCGGCGAGCGCGGTGCCGCCCCCCTGCGAGTGCCCGACCGCGGCGACCTGCGAGAGCTTCATGTACGGACCGACCGCGGGATCGCGCGCCGCCGCGAGCATCGCCGTGTGCAGCACGGCTGCATCGCGCGTGTTGTTCGAGGTCGCGTGGTTCGTGATCAACGCGTACGTGTCGCGCTCGACGTGATCCGGCGCGATCACGACGAAACCCCACGACGCGAGATCCGCCTCCAGCGTCGCGTTCACGAGCGGCTGCGCGCCGTAGCCGTGACTGAACAGGACGACGGGGAACGGCCCGAGCGCAGGCGGGAGGTCGCGATACGCGGGGATCGTCACCTGCTCCGCGACCGGAGTGGGCTCCGCCGGCGCCGACGGCGGACGCTCGGGCGCGCGGATGTCGTACCAGGCCTGCTTGTGGTCCTTCTCGCTGCCCGGCTGACCCGGCAGGAACACGTCGACGGGTCGCGTGCCGGCGCGCAGCGTGTGGAACGAGGCCGGGTACGGACCCGCCTTCGCGTACGCGGGGTTCGCGGCGGGCGACGGCGCAACCGTCGTGGTCGTCGCGCTCGACGCCGACGAGCTGCTGCCCTTCCCGCACGCGCCCGCGAGCAGCCCCGCGATCACGACCATCGAGATCGACCGCGCCGAGATCGTCACCCGTCGTCGTCGATCGTGATGTGGTGATCGGCGAAGATCGCGAGCGCGAGCGGCAGCACCTGCTCGGTTCCGATCACCACGCCGCGCAGCGCGCCCGCGCCCTGCAGCCCTTCGATCTTCGAGCCCGTGAGGCGCGTGCCGGTGAGCTTTGCCTTCGTGACGTCGCCGGCGCGCAGGTCGCAGTCGACGACCGCGCCCGCCTTCATCGTCATGCCCGTGAGGTCGGCGCGTGCGAGCGAGCAGTCTTCGAGACGCACGCGCTCGCAATTCGTGAAGCGCAGGTTGGCGTCGTCGAGCTTGCATCCGGTCATGCCGACGTCGCGCAAGGTGCTGTCCGACAACACGACGCCGGTCATGCGGCACCCGCGCATCGCGACGCGCAGCATCGAGCACTCCGTCGCGATGAGTCCCGAGAGCTCGCAGTCGACGAGCTCGACATCGGTGAGCCGCAACTGCTCGAGTCGGGCGCCGGTGAGGCTCACCCCGCGCAGGCGACATTCGTTCAGCGAGACGTGATCGGCCTCGACTCCGGCGAAGTCGAGCGCTTCGATCGACTGCGCGATCCATTCGGCGTCGGGGTCGATGCCGTCGGGTCGTGTGGGCACGAGGGCCCTACCGAGTCGCGGTGCGGCAACGTTGGTGATTCCGGCCCCCGCGCCCGTCACGACGAGCAGTATGGCGCGGAACCGGGCCGAGCCGACGAGGCGGTTCCGCCTCTAGGCTGGCCGCGTGGCCGACGACTTCCTGCTGTTCGCAGGCTCCGCAAGCCGGCAGCTCGGCGCGTCGATCGCGGCCTACCTCGACCACCCGCTCGGCGCGAGCGAGACCCTGCGCTTCTCCGAGGGCAATCTCTTCGTGCGCGTGCTCGAGAACGTGCGCGGGCGGCACACGTTCATCGTGCAGGGCACCGCGTTCCCCGCGAACGACAACTTCATGGAGCTGTTGTTCTGGATCGACGCGCTGAAGCGCGCGAGCGCGGCATCCGTCACCGCGGTCCTCCCGTACTTCAGCTACGCGAAGGGTGACAAGAAGGACGAGCCCCGCGTGTCGATCCGCGCGCGCGTGTGCGCCGACGCGATCGAGAGCGCGGGCGTCGATCGCGTCGTCACGATGGATCTGCACGCGCCGCAGCTCCAAGGCTTCTTCCATGTGCCCGTCGACGACCTCTACGCGATGCCGATCCTGTGCGAAGCGATCAGCGCCAAGGACCTTCCCGATCTCGTCGTCGTCGCGCCCGACGCGGGCTTCGCGAAGAAGGCGATCGCCTTCGCCGACCGGCTCGGGACGTCGTACGCGATCGCGGAGAAGCGCCGCGTCGACCACAGCGAGACCGCCGAGGTGACCGAGCTCATCGGTGACGTCGCGGGTCGCACCGCCCTCATCGTCGACGATTTCACGATCTCTGCGGGATCGCTCGCCGACGCCGCACGCGTGCTCGCGGAACGGGGTGCGGCTTCGGTGTACGCGGCGGTCACGCACGGGCTGCTCACGGAGACCGCGGTCGAGCGGCTCGCGCGCAGTCCGATCGAGCGGTTGTTCATCACCGACACGGTCGAGACGCAGCCGGTCACGCTCCCCGACCACGTCGAGGTGGTCTCGGTCGCGGGCCTGTTCGGCGAGGCGATCCGCCGTATCTCGAACCGCGAGAGCATCAGCCTGCTGTTCGGTTAGATCTCGCTCGCGCCTTCGGCCGCGCGGAACGAGGGTGTCCGATGGAGCGAGCGAATCAACGCGGGTTGGGTGCCTGGCCGAGCACGATCGGCATCACCCAGTTCGACACGGCGAGCGCGCCCGCGAGCGAGAAGTGCGCGCCGTCGGGACGCGGCGTCGCCACGCCGCCGAAGCTGCTCATCGGTCCGTTCGCGCAGATCGCGCGATCGAGATCGACGACCTTCACGGCGGGGTTGGATGCCGCGAGCGCGGGGATCGTGTGATGGTCGACGTCCCAGAGCGCCATGCCCGGCCGGTTCTCGACGCGCTCGCACGGGATCGTGAACCACACGATCGGCGCATCGCGCGCGCTGAGCTCGTCGGCCGCGGCGCGGTACTCCGAGAGCTGCCACGCGTCGAGCGCCTGCGCGCCCGGCGCGAGGAAGTCGGCGCGGCCGGGAAGTTGGCGGGGCGAGACCTCCCAGATCGAGAAGAGCACGAACGTGACGTCGGGGTCGAAGTCGCGCACCGCGTCCTTCCAGCGTTGCGTCCAGTCGCAACCCTCGCTGGCCGCGTGCGTGAACAGGCCCTGCACGATCGGAAGTCTCCGGCCCAGCGGGCAGTAGAAGCGCGCGAGGTCGAGCACTTGCGCGTGTCCGTTCTGCGCGGCCCACTGTTGAAGGCCCTTGCCGAAGCTCACGCCGACGGAGTCGCCGACCACCAGGATGCGCAGCGGCCGGCTCCCGACGCCCGGACGGATCAACGGAGTCGGATGGGGTGCGGCGACGGTCGTCGGGGCCGGCATCGGCGAGTGCGCGAGCACGGCATCGAGCTGCGCGGTCGCATCATCGAAGACGGCCCTCGACGTCGCGCGCAGCGAGTGCGAGGGCAGCGCGGTCGGCGCGCCGGTCGACCAGCGCGCGTACCCGGCGATCGCGGCGCCAGTGATGACCGCGGCCGCGCCGACGACAGCGATGGTCGCGAGCAGCCCCCGCCTCGGCGCGCCGGCAGCGCTCCGCCCGAACACGTCCCTCCCCCCGGAGCCGACCTGAAGCGCACCTTCTACCCAGGTGGGGGTCCCGCAATCCAGACGACCCTGCCGGGCGGACTCACCAGAACGGACGGGTCGCCACGCGGCCCGTCCGACCCGCAACCTGAGGCGTCAGGAGCGGCGAGCGCCGCGAGTGCGACCAGAAGCGCGGACGGGCGCACCCACCAGAACGGACGGGTCGCCGCGCGGCCCGTCCGACCCGGAACCTGAGGCGTCAGGAGCGGCGAGCGCAGCGAGTGCGACCAGAAGCGCGGACGGGCGGACTCACCAGAACGGACGGGTCGCCGCGCGGCCCGTCCGACCCGCAACCTGAGGCGTCAGGAGCGGCGAGCGCAGCGAGTGCGACCAGAAAGCTCAGCGGACGGGCGGGCCGGCGCCGTCGTCGACGACGTCGATCCACTCGGCGTAGAGCGGGTCGAGCCACGACCGATGGCGGCAGTCGCTCGCGTCGTCGATCACATAGAGGTGCAGCGTCGGCGCCTCGTCGGCGAGCTCGACGACGTCGCGCGCCCGGGGAAACGGCGGCGACACGTCGACGAGGTCGACGAGCGCGACCGCGGCGATCACGCGGCTGTGACAGTCGGGGCAGGCCGAGACGGTTGCGGCCTCGAGGCCCGCGGTCGCCGCGAGCAGGGCCGCGGCGTCGGCCGCGTCGAGGCCGACCTCGTTCTGCTCCTCGTCGACGATGCGCAGCGCCGGCTCGGACACGCCCGGGACCGTAGCGGCTCGGACCCGCCGGCTCCGACCCGCCGGGCGGTTGACTGGGTGTGACACATCGGCGGGCGTCGGGGGCTCTATGGGACGCGTGGACGCGGTGGGGCCCGGACCCGAGCCGGAGATCGACGGTTCGTTTGCGGCCTTCGTGGACCGCAGCTCGCCCGCCCTCCTCCGCGCACTGGTCGCCGGGTTCGGGCCCGACATCGGGCGCGAGGCCACCGTCGACGCCCTGGCCTGGGGGTGGGAGCACTGGGAACGAGTCGGACCGATGCGCAACCCCGCCGGCTACCTCTACCGGGTCGGCCAGACCCAGGCGCGCCGGGCCCTACGCCGGGCGAGCCGCGAGGAGCCGAGGTCGACCCTCGCGAACGAGCGGCCCTACGAGGACATGCTCGGCGACCCGGAGCTCGAACGTGCGCTCTCCCAGCTCTCGCCGCGCCAGCGCGCCGCGGTCATCTTGGTGATCGGGCACGACCTGTCGCAGCGCGAGGCGGCGGAGCAGCTCGGATGCTCGGTGTCGTCGCTGCGCAACCACGTCGACCGCGCGTTGCGGCACCTGCGCGTGCAGTTGGGAGTCGTCCGTGACGATCGATGACGCACTTGCTCACCGCGTACGCGCGCACGCGCGCCGACTCGCGGCCGCGACGACGCCCGTGTCGCTCGACGAGGTCGTCGTGCCGCGGCCGGTTCGGGCGGTGCGCGCGCGACGTGGACGCGCGCTCGTCTCGGCCGCGATCGCGATGGTCGTCGTGATCGGCGCGTCGGCCGCGGTCTTGGTGGCGCGCGGATCGGGAACGAACTCCGCGCGCACGCACCGTGCGACGCAACCGATGGCGAATGGTCCGCTCGCCGGGCGCGGCTCGTTCACGAGCGTGTCGACGGGAACGAAGTTGATCGTGTGGGGCGGCGCCACGCTGAAGAACCACCCGTTCGGCGACGGCGCGCTCTACGACCCGGTGACGAACCGCTGGCACCCGATGGCGCGCAGCCCGCTCGCGGCGCGCCAGGGCGCAACCGCGGTGTGGACCGGGCACGCGATGTTCGTATGGGGCGGGCTCGATCCCGTGCACGACCGCTGGTTCCGCGACGGCGCGCTGTACGACCCCGCGACCGATCGGTGGACGAAGATCGCCGCGGCACCCATCGCCGGTCGAGAGCTCGCGAGCGCGGTCTGGACCGGACGCGAGGTGGTCGTGTTCGGCGGCACGGTGAGCGCGGGTTCTCGAGGAGCAGGGACCGACATCGGCGACGGCGCGCGTTTCGATCCGGCGACGAACACGTGGCACGAACTCCCACCCGCGCCGATCCCGCTTCCCGAGGCGGCGGGTCTTGTGTGGACCGGGAGCGAGGTCATCGTCGTCTCCGGTGCGGGCGTGCCGGGCGCCGCGGTCCCCGTCGCCGCGTACCGGCCCGCGACGAGCTCGTGGACCAAGCTTCCGACCGCGCCGAACGGGGGCCAGCTCGCGTGGACCGGCCACGCGCTCCTGCTGTTGAACGAGTTCGAGCGCGCGAACACGACCCCAGGCTCGGCGACCCACGTCGTCCACTCGCTGGCACTGATTCCCGGCCAGGACGCGTGGCGGCAACTCGCGGACGCGCCCAAGGTCATCGACTCTCAGCTCGGCACGACGGCGACGTGGACGGGCTCGATCGCGCTGCTCCCCGGCACCACGACGAGCCTCGCGTACGACCCCGCGACCAATTCATGGCTGCGGTTGCCGGCGGTCCACACCTACGTCCGCGGTGACCCAGCCGTGGCGTGGGTCGCAGGCCGGCTCGTGGTGTGGGGCGGACTCACGCGAGATCCGCCGCAAATCGTGTCCGGGTCGGGCGTCCTCTACTCGCCATCGCTTCCCGTCAGGACGGAAGGCGACGCCGGCGTCGACCACGCTCCGACCGTGACTGCCGCGACACCCGAGAGCCAGATCGTCGCCGTGATCGGGCCCGGTAAGACCGTCGGCTACATCGACCGCTCGAAGCCGTTGCCCGACTCGCGATGGAACCCGCCGTTGTACGAGGTCCATAACGCCGGCGGCAGCCTCATCGGCTACTTCTCGTGCCACTTCTTCACGACGACCGCGATCACGAGCGGCGCGGCAACGCCGGCGAGCTGTCGGTCTCGATAGCGGGATACGGTCGGCCGATGCGAGCGGTGACGACGGTCGGCGAGAACCGGATCGAGGTCCGTGAGCACCCCGATCCCGAGCCCGGCCCCGGGGAGGTGCTGGTCCGGGTGGCCGGGGCGGGCCTCAACCGCGCCGACCTCATGCAGCGGGCCGGCTTCTACCCCGCGCCGCCAGGCTCGCCCCCCGACATCCCCGGCCTCGAATTCTCGGGCACGGTGGAGGCGCTCGGCGCCGACGTCGACGGGCCCGCGGTCGGCACCCGCGTCTTCGGGGTCACCGGCGGCGGCGGTCAGGCCGAGCTCGCGGTCGTGCCCGCGGGTCAGTGCGCGCTCGTGCCCGATGGTCTCGACCTCGTCGCGATGGGCGGCGTCCCCGAGACGTTCGTCACCGCGCACGACGCGATGTGCACGCAGGCCGCGATCGCGCGGCACGAGTGGATGCTCGTGCACGCGGTCGGCTCGGGGGTCGGCACGTCGGCGCTCCAGCTCGCGAAGGCGTTCGGCGCGCGCGTGATCGGAACTTCGCGCACCGCCGACAAGATCGAGGCGTGCCGACCGCTCGGTCTCGATCACGGCATCGTCGCGCCGAGCACCGCCGACGGCGCGCTCGACGTCGTCGCGCTCGTCGACGCGATCCGCGCAGTCGCACCCGACGGCGTCGACGTCACGCTCGATCTCGTCGCGGGTGCGTACGCCGAAGCGAACGTCGGCGCGGCTGCGGCCGGCGGGCGCATCGTGCTCATCGGCACGCTCGCGGGCGGCAACGCGAACCTCTCGATCCTCACCGTGATGCAGCGCCGACTGCGGCTCTTCGGCACGGTGCTGCGACCGCGGCCGCGCGCAGAGAAGGCCGCGGCGACCGACGCGTTCGTACGCGACGTCGTGCCGCTGCTCGCGGCGAAGACGGTCGCGCCGGTCGTCGAAGCGGTGATGCCCCTCGCCGACGCGACCGCCGCGTACGACCGGCTCGCGACCGACGCGACGATCGGGAAGATCATCCTCGCGGCCGACTGACCCGCGGATCGGGCCGCTCCGGGCGGCGGATACGATCCGCCCGACAAGGCTCCGGGAGGTTCCATGGCTCAGCTCGCCGACACCGACGTCGTGATCGTCGAGGCCGTCCGCGCACCGTTGGGCAAGCGCAACGGCGGACTCGCGACCGTGCACCCCGTCGATCTGCTCGGCGCCGTGCAGCGCGCCGCGATCGAGCGCTCGGGCATCGACCCGGAGCAGGTGGGCCAGGTCGTCGGCGGCTGCGTCAGCCAGGTCGGCGAGCAGACGTTCAACATCGCACGCAACGCGTGGCTCGCCGCGGGCCTGCCGATGAGCGTCGCGGGCACCACCGTCGACTCGCAGTGCGGATCGTCGCAGCAGGCGACGAACCTCGCGGCCAGCCTCGTGAAGAGCGGCGTGATCGATGTGGCGCTGTCGTGCGGTGTCGAGTCGATGTCGCGTGTGCCGCTCGGCGCGGCGACACGCGGCGAGTTCGGCCGTCCGATCACGAAGTCGTACGCGGAGCACTATGAGCTCACGTCACAGTTCGAAGGCGCGGAGCGCATCGCCGACAAGTGGGGCGTCACGCGCGACGACTGCGACCGTTTCGGTCTGCAATCGCAGGAGCGCGCGCAGCGGGCCTGGGCCGAAGGCCGCTTCGAGCGCGAGGTCCTGCCGATCGACGCGCCCACACTCGCGGACGACGGCACGCCGACCGGCGAGACCCGTCACGTCGCGCGCGACGAAGGCCTGCGCGAGACGTCGCTCGAGAAGCTCGCCGCGCTCAAGCCCGTCGCACGCGAGAACGGCGTGCACACCGCGGGCTCGTCGTCGCAGATCACCGACGGCGCCGCCGCAGTGCTCATCACGACCGCGGCGCGCGCCAAGGAGCTCGGCCTGAAGCCGCGCGGCCGCATCGTCGACCAGTGTCTCGTCGGCGTCGACCCGGTGCTGATGCTCACCGGTCCGATCGACGCGACGCAGCGCATCCTCGATCGCAACCGCATGAAGCTCGCCGACATCGATCTCGTGGAGATCAACGAGGCGTTCGCGTCGGTCGTGCTCGCGTGGCAGCGCGAAGTCGGCGCCGACATGGACCGCGTGAACGTGAACGGCGGCGCGATCGCGCTCGGGCATCCCGTCGGCGCGACCGGCGCGCGCCTGGTGACGACCGCGCTGCACGAGCTCGAGCGGAGCGACACGAATCTGGCGTTGGTGACGATGTGCTGTGGCGGAGGGCTCGGTACGGGCACGCTCATCGAACGGATCTGATCGCGACGATTCACCGCGCCAATGGATCGTCCGGACGGGCTCCACGAGGATGAGACGCTGATCGACATGCTGGCCCTGCGGTTCAGCGCGGGCATGCAGGCGTCGGTCACCGAGACACCCGCGAACACGATGTACCGGCCGTCGATCTCGCAGCGGCGGTCGTACGCACGCTGGGTGCGCATCGCGAAGCGGGCGAACTTCCCGATCGCGGGACCGGAGATGGTCGTCGGTGTCACGAGCGAGCGGCTCGTCGTGTGGCGCACCGCGCTCATCCGCGCCCGGCCGCGTCGGTTCGCGGGCGCGATCCCGCTGTCGAGCATCCAGAGCGCGGGTGTGCACCGGCGCGTGTTCGCGACCGTGCTCACGCTGCTGCTCGCGGACGGCGCGATCGTCGGGCTCGAGACGCTGCACGGCAAGCGCCTGCGGGAGTTCGCGTCGACGATCCCCTCTTTCAACGACTTCAAGGGCTTGTAGCCTGCGCGCGTGACGATCCTCGCGGAAGCGCTCGGATACGCGCCCGACGCCAAGCTGCTCATCGTCAACTGCGACGACCTCGGGTCGAGCCGGGCCGCGAACGTCGCGGTCTACGACGCGTTACGGCGCGGGCTCGCGACCAGCGCGACGTTGATGGTGCCGTGCCCGTGGTCGCGCGACGCCGCGTCGATGTACCGCGGCGAGGACGTCGGCGTGCACCTCACGCTGAACTCCGAGTGGGAGACCTACCGCTGGGGTCCGATCACCCACTCCCCCAGCCTGCTCGACGGCGACGGCGGCTTCCCGCGCACCGTGAGCGACGCGTGGGACCACGCCGACATCGACGAGGTGCGCAAGGAGTGCCGCACGCAGATCGAGCGCTCGATTCTCTGGGGCTTCGACGTCAGTCACCTCGACAGCCACATGGGCACGCTGCAGCTGCGCGCCGACTTCTTCGACGTCTACCTCGAGATGGCGATCGAGTTCGACCTTCCACTGCGCATGGCCGGCGAGAGCTCGCAGCGCCAGATCGGCTTCCCGTTCCGCCGGCTCGCGGCCGAGGAGGGGGTCCTGTTCACCGACCACTTCGTGAACTGTCCGGTCGGCGCCCGGCGGCGCATCGAGCGGACCCTGTTCGACCTGCGCCCGGGCGTCACCGAGATCTTCCTGCACCCCGCGGTCGACAGCGACGAGCTGCGCAGCTCGCATCCCGACTGGGCGCAGCGCGTGGAAGACCACGCGTTCCTCACGACCGACCCGTCGTTCCGAGCGCTCGTCGAGCGCGCCGGCGCGCACCTCGTCGGCTACCGCGAGCTGCGTGACCTCCAGCGCTCCCGCCGCGCCGCCGCGTAACCGTCCCGCCCACTTTGCGACGTTCAGTGCCCTGGAGGGCTACTGAATGTCGAACGGTGCTGCGCGGTGAGCGTCGTGCTCGCTCACGCGCCCGCGAGCACCGACGCGTGGCGCGTCAGGACGGGCAGCGCGTGGAACAGCACGCCGGAGTCGCCGGCCATCTTCATCGTGCCGCGCATGAACGCGACCGACAGGTTCAGCTCGCCGTTCTTCACCAGCGCGGCGTCGGCCGGCGTGAGCGTGAACGTGACCTCGGCCGGCGTGTCGTCGACCGCGGCCGCCTCGACCTCATCGCCCGCGACGAGCACGCGCTGACGCTCGAGCTCCTTCTTGCGCTCGGCGACGACGAAGTCGACGATCATTTCTGGTCGCTCACGACGAGCGCCGCGCCGGCTCGCGCAGACCGGCGAAGAGATCCTCTTCGAAGCCGCCTTCGGGCACGGTGCCGGGAACGAGCGAGCGGGCGAGGATGTAGTCCTCCCACGGGTAGACGTCGCGGACGAGCTCGTCCGGGATCGCCATCCAGTGGCCGTCGGGGTCGACCTGCGTCGCGTGCGCGAGCAGCGCCGCGCGGCGCGCACCGAGGTGCTCGCTCACGTCGACGCGCGTCGTGAAGCGCTCGTCGCGGTCGGGCATGCCGTTCTCTTCGTCGAACCAACGAGCGAACGGGCTCTCCTCACCGCGCTCCACATAGACCGCGTGCAGCGCCTTCACCCGTTGCATCGACCAGGCGACGTAGTAGAGCTTGCTCGGCTGCCACGGCTCGCCCGCGTCGGGGAAGCGGTCGGGATCGCCCGCCGCTTCGAACGCCGGACCCGAGATCTCCCACACGCGGATGTGGTCGGGGTGTGGGTACCACTGCCGGTCCTCGTGGTACGTGATGATCACCTGCGGCCGTTCGGCGCGGATGATCTTCACGAACCGCTCGACCGCCTCGTCGAGGGGCGCGTTCGCGAAGTTGTCGGGCCGCTGGTTCGCTTCGGTGTCGGGCATGCCCGAATCGCGGTATCCGAGCAGATCCACCTGCGCGTACCCGATCGCCCGCGCGCTCGCCTCGAGCTCGGCCATCCGCACCGCGGGAAGATCGGCGCGGATCTCGGGACGTTCCATCGCTTTGTTGAGGATGTCGCCCTCTTCACCGCCGGTGCAGCACACCAGCACGTTGCGGACACCCTCCGCGGCGTACTTCGCGCTCGTGCCCGCGCCCTTCGACGCTTCGTCGTCGGGATGCGCGTGGATCTGGAGCAGACAGAGCCCGTCAGCCATCCGGCCACGGTACCGCGCGGTTACGAGGGCGCTCGACGGAGGACGTAGAGCTCGACGACGCCGATCCCACGCACCCGTTTGGGTCCGAGCCGGCGCCACGCGAACTGCGGATCCTCGGCGAGCGCGGCGTGGAAGCCCGACGACGTGAGCACGGTCCCGAGCCGCGCGCGAGCCGTGATGCGGCTCGCGAGGTTGACGACCGGTCCGTAGTAGTCGCCGTCGCGCGCGAGCACCATGCCCGACGCGACACCGACGCGAACGTCCGGCACGACCGGATCGATCGCGGCGCGTTCGGCGAGCGCGAGCGCGATGCGCGCGACGTCGTTCGGGAAGCCGACGAACATCACCTCGTCGCCGATGGTCTTCACGATGCGGCCGTTGAGCTCGGCCGCGGTGTCGTACGCGAGCACCTCGAACGCCGCGAGCAGGTCGGAAAGCTCGTGCTCGTCGAGCCCTTCCGACAACTCCGTATAGCCCGCGATGTCGGCGAAGCCGACCGCGAGATCGACGCTCGGGCCGCTCGCGGGACGCGCCAGTCGCCGCCAGACCGCGGCGCGCAACAGGAGCCGGTGCGTGTAGTCGATGAGCGAGCTGAGCCCTTCCCAGTCGGTCTCTTCGAGCAGCTCGCGCGCCGCGGTCTCCTCGTCGACACCGGTGGCGCGAATCGAGTCGAGGCGTTGCGCGACGACGTCGGCTTCGAACGACGTGAGCCGCGCGAGGCTCGCGGCGACGATCCGCACCTGATGCTCGAGGTCGGTGAAGCCGCTGTCGCCCTGGAGCCGCTCGACCGCGAACCGCAGCGCGCCGACATCGCGGTCGGTGAAGACGGTGACGTCGTCCGGAACATCGGGGAAGCCGAGCGCGCGCCAGATCCGTCCCGCGAGCTCGGAGTCGGTGCCCGCCGCGGACGCGACGCCGGCGACGTCGAAACGTGCCTGGCCCGGCATGAGCATGCGGTCGAACGCGAGGAGCGGTAGCCAGCCTTCCTCCGTCGCGCGCGCGATGTCGTCCTCGGTCGCGCCCGATTCGAGCAGGAACGCACGCAGATCACCGCTCATCGCGCGAATCGTCGCGCAAACGCGCGGGCAACGGGCGGTCGCTGCGCGACCCACCCGGCTCGGTGACTGAGGCGTCAGGAGCGGCGAGCGAAGCGAGTGCGACCATAAAAGTAGGCTCACCGCGCCGATGACCGCCCTCGTCGATCCCCCCGAGCCGGCGGCGCGCGCCAAGATGCTGCAGTGGCAGGACGTCGCCTGGGTCGCGGCGGTGTTCGTGGTCGTCCTGCTGTTCCTGGGCGTCGCCGAGCGCATCGCGTACCGCGGTCGCGTCATGCCGGGCGTGAAGATCGACTCACTCGACATCTCCGGACAGCGCGAGCTCCCCGCCTACGCGTCGATCCAGCACTTCGAGAAGAACCTCGCGCGCAAGCCGATCCGCGGTGTCGCGGACGGGCACACGCTCGTCGCCGATCCGACGTCGTTGCACCTCCACATCGACGCCCGCGCGACGGTGCGGCGCGCGCGTGAGGACGGCCGCAGTCGCAATCCCATCGCGCAGGTCTCCGGCACGATCCTGCGTCACATCCGACCCGACCACATCGACCCCGTCGTGTCGTTCGACACGCACGCGGCCGACGCGATCGTCGACCGCTGGAGCGCGCAGGTCGACAGCGGCGTGCAGGAGGGCGGACTCGAGTTCACCGGCACGACCGTCGTCCCGGTCGAGCCACGATCGGGCATGGGGATCGACCGCGACGACGCGCGCCTCGCGCTCGTCACCGAGCTCCTCGACGGCGATCGCGCGCCCTTCCACCTCGCGTACGGGCGCATCCCCGCCCGCACGACCCCTGCGCAGGTCGCGGCGGCCGCGACCAAGGCGCGCGCCATCCTGAGTCACCCGCTGACGGTGTCGTCGAGTGGTCACACGTTCGCGGTGACACCGGCGCAGATCGCGACCGCGCTCGTCACCCACGTCGACGGCGGCGACGTCGTGCTCGACGTCGACCGAGCGCGTCTCGCCACCGCGCTGCAACCGCAACTCGACACGATCGGCACCCCGCCCGTCGACGCGCGCTTCGAAGTCACGAGCGACAATCACGTCGTCGTCGTGCCGTCGCAGAACGGGCTCGAACCGGACCTCGACGCGATCGCGCACGCGATCGTCGCCAATCGCTCGACGGTGAGCACGAGCCTCGCGACGCGTCACCCCGCGCACGACACCACGTGGGCGAACAAGCTCGGCATCACCGAGGAGGTGTCGAGCTTCACCACGCACTACATCCCGGGGCAGACACGCGTCACGAACATCCATCGCGCGGCCGACATCATGAGCAACACGGTCGTGCCACCGGGCGGCGTGTTCTCACTCAACGGTGTGCTCGGCGCGCGCACACCCGAGCGCGGCTTCGTGAAGGCACCCGTGTACTACGAAGGCGAAGCCGAGGACTACGGCGGCGGCGTCAGCCAGATCGCGACGACCACCTACAACGCCGCGTTCTGGGGCGGCTATCACGTGATCTTCCACAAGCCGCACAGCGTGTACTACAGCCGCTATCCCCTCGGGCGCGAGGCGACGGTGAACTACCCGATCCTCGACCTCAAGTGGCAGAACAACTCGCAACACGGTGTGCTCGTGCGCGCGTCGTACTCGAGCTCGTCGGTCACGGTCACGCTCTACGGCAACAAGGAAGGCAAGGTCGTCGCCGAGGAGAGCGCGAACTGCCGCTCGACGGATCCGTACACGCGCTGCGTCGACATCCTGAAGCAGACGCCGTTCACCACGCAGGTCGTGCAGTGCCCGCCCAAGGATCCGAAGCTCGATCCGGCGAACGAGTGCCCGTCACTGCAGCCGGGACAGACCGACGACACCGCGTCGGGTCACACCGCGTACCAGACGCAGCTCTTCCGCGTGATCGACCAGCCCGGCCATCCCGAGATCCGCGAGCGGATCACGTGGTCGTACACGATGACGCCCGACATCGTGCTCGTCGGCGCGACACCGCCGGGCGTCACGACGACGACGAAGGTCGGCGCTCCCACCACGACGGCCGGATCGCCCGTGCGGCCCGGCCGACCCGGAGGCTGAGGCGTCAGCAGGGCGACGCTTGCGAGCCCGACCGGAAGAAATCGTCACCCGGGGTCGACACCACCGGCATCGGGTGGGCCCCCAACCACCATTCCCTGACCGTGCGGCGCGAACCGCGGCGTGCGCTCCTGCTCCGGCAGCGCGCGCTGGTCGACGGTCCACCAGCCCTCGAGCGCGACGAACGCGATCGCGCCGACGACTGCGCACCACACGAGCGCGCGCCCCGGCGGCAGGCCGAGCGCGTAGAAGTCGCGCGTCGACGGGAGCGCGAACAGCAGCACGACACCGATCGTCATCGCGACGACGAGTGCGACGCCCGCGCGGGTCAGCGGGCGCGCGAGCAGTTGCAACACGATCAGGCCGACGAACAGCAGCACGATCGTCGCGGTCGTGCGCGCCGGTGTGAGCGAGAGGTGGTTGCGGTCGCGCGCGATCCAGTACACGAGGAACGTCGAGGTCGCGACGATCGCGCCGGCCGGGAGCGCGAAGCGGATCACCCGCCGGATGAAGCCCGGGCGTGACCGCGCCGCGTTCGGCGCGAGCGCGAGCAGGAACGCGGGGATGCCGATCGTGACACTGCTCACGACCGTGAGGTGCCGGGGAAGGAACGGGTAGGGCCAGCGCGCGACGCCGACGGCGACCGCGAGGAGGATCGCGTAGACGGTCTTCGTCACGAACAGGTTCGCGACCCGTTCGATGTTCGCGATCACGCGCCGGCCTTCGGCGACGATGCCGGGAAGCGACGCGAAGCTGCTGTCGAGGAGCACGAGCTGCGCGACCGCGCGCGTCGCGGCGGCGCCGTTCCCCATCGCGACGCCGATGTCGGCGTCCTTCAGCGCGAGCGCGTCGTTCACACCGTCGCCCGTCATCGCGACCGTGTGCCCGTTCGCCTGGAGCGCGCCGACGATGCGGCGCTTCTGCTGCGGTGTCACCCGGCCGAACACCGCGTGGTGCTCGATCGCGTCCGCGAACGCGGCGTCGTCGTCGGGCAGCTCGCGCGCGTCGACGAGCTTGTCGGCGCCGGGTAGTCCGACGCGGCGTGCGACCGCGCCGACGGTGCGCGGGCTGTCGCCCGAGATGACCTTCAGCTGCACGCCCTGATCGGTGAAGTACTGCAAGGTCTCGGTGGCGTCGTCGCGCACCTTCTCCTCGAACGTCACGAGCGCGGCGGGCTCGAGACCGGCGGGGAGATCGGTCGTGAGCGGTCCGGTTGCGCCGGACGCGCTCGCGAGCACGAGCACGCGGTTGCCGGCTTCGGCAAGCTCGTCGGCGCGGCCGCGTGCCGGTGCGTCCGAATCGGGCACGACCATCTCGGGCGCGCCGAGCACCCACACGCCGTGGCCGTCGAAGGCGGCCGCGCTCCACTTGCGCGCCGACGAGAACGGCGTCGCGTCCACGCGCTTCCAGGTGGCCTCGCCGCCGAAGCGCTCGCCGATCGCGGCGAGCGTCGCGTTCGGATGCTCGTCGGACGCGAGCGATGCGAGCGCGCTCGACACGCGCGACTCGTCGTGATCGCCCAACGCGTGCAGCTCGCGGAACGTGATGACGCCTTCGGTGAGCGTGCCCGTCTTGTCGAGGCACACGACGTCGACGCGCGCGAGCCCTTCGACCGCGGGCAGCTCCTGCACGAGCACACGGCGCCGCGCGAGCGACAGGGTCGCGACCGCGAGCGCGATGCTCGTCAGGAGCACGAGGCCCTCGGGCACGATCGCCACGATCCCCGCGACGATGCCCGACAACGAGGCACGCACGCTGCGGTGGCCCTGGAACTGGCTGAACGCGAGCAGCAACGCGGTGATCGGCAGCGCCCAGGTGACGAACCGCAGGATCGTGTCGATGCCTGCGGAGAGCTCCGAGCGGACGAGCGTGAAGCGACGGGCCTCCGTCGCGATGCGACGCGCGTAGGAGTCGTTGCCGACACGCACGGCCTGCGCGAGTCCCGATCCCGCGACCACGACGCTGCCCGACAGCACGGGCTCGCTCTCGCGCTTGGCGACGGGCTCGGACTCCCCCGTCAGCATCGACTCGTCGACCTCGAGACCCTCGGCGCGCCGGACGATGCCGTCGGCCGCGACCTGATCGCCGGCGCGCAGTTCCACGAGGTCGTCGAGCACGACCTCGGAGGTCGGGATCTCGCGGTGTTCGCCTTCGCGCACCACGCACGCGCGCGGGATGTTGAGCACCGCGAGGCGGTCGAGCGCGCGCTTGGCCCGCCACTCCTGGATGATGCCGATGAACGTGTTCGTGACGAGCACGATGCCGAACAGGCCGTCCTGGAACGGGCCGACGACGATGATCACGACGAGCATCGAGCCGAGGATCGCGTTGAAGCGCGTGAAGATGTTCGCCCGCGCGATCTCGCCGAGCGTGCGACTCGTGCGCTCTTCGGCCGCGTTGGTCTCCCCACGCGCGACGCGCGCGGCGACCGCAGCCGCGTCGAGCCCCTCGGGCGGTGTCGGCGGCCGGTCGTCGGAGAGATCGAAGGCCGGCGCGCTGCCGGGCGCCGCGCTCGCGTCGGGCGTCGCGGGAGCCTCGGGCATGCAGCGACGGTAGCCCCGGGCAGCGCCGGCTCCCGGCGGTCGCGGTACTAGGTTTCCTCAGCCGACGGGAGGGCCTGCACGTGGATCGCGTACGTCTCGGAATCATCGGAACCGGCAACATCGCGCCGTTGAACGTCGCCGGGTATCTCGCGCACCCGCGCTGCGACGTGGTCGCGGTGTGCGACCCTCGCCGCGAGAAGGCCACACGCCTGGCCGAGCAGTGGGGCGTTCCGAAGGTGTACGACTCGATCGACGCGATCCTCGCCGACGACGAGATCGACGCGGTCGAGATCCTCACGCCCACGTTCATGCACAAGGACCACGTGATCGCAGCCGCGCGCGCGGGCAAGCACATCTCCGCGCAGAAGCCGATCGCGAACTCCGTCGCCGACGCGCGCGAGATGACCGACGCGGTCGCGAAGGCGGGCGTCACGTTCCGCGTCACCGAGAACGCGGTGCACTATCCGCCGCTCGTGAAGGCGCGCGAGCTCATCGCCGCCGGCGCGATCGGCACGCCGACGATGGTGCGGATCAAGACCGTCGTCGGGAAGTCCGACAACGAGTTCCAGGCGAACCTCGACCCCGAGGGCTACACGTGGCGCTTCGACGCGCACAGCCCCGGCGGTCACCTCTTCGACGACATCGTGCACAAGTACGCGGTCGCGTGCTGGCTGTTCGAGGAGCAGGTGCGCAGCGTGCAGGCGATCGTGCGCCGCGGCCCGCTGTTCTTCGAGACGCCGACCGCCGCGATCTGGGAGTACGACCGCGACGACCTGCTCGGCATGATGGAAGTCACCTACGCGCCGCGCATGCACATCCGCTCCGACTACTGGGGCGCCGACGAGTTCTTCGAGATCCAGGGCACCGACGGCTTCCTGTGGGTGACGCAGTTCTGCGGCAAGTTGCACGACCTCCCGTCGGTGATGCTCTACGAGGCCGACGGCACGCGCACCTCGTTCGCCGGGCTCGACGACGGCTACATGCGGAGCTTCACCGACATGTCGGCGAACTTCGTCGACTGCCTCCTCGACGGCACCCAGCCGAGCCTCAGCGGCGAGCTCGCGACGCGCGTGCTGCAGCTCTGCTTCGCGGTCTACGAGGCGTCGAACACGCGCGGTCCCGTCGACCCGCGGACCATCGACGACAAGGTCTCGCCGCCGTGGTGGCCGCCGACGCAGCAGGACCTGTTCCGCGATGCGTACCGGCTCGGCCAGATCCCGCCCGACATTCTGGAGAACCTGCCCGAGGAGTACCGTCGTCTCCTCGATGATGCCTGACCCCCCGGGCCCTCCCCCTCCTGCACCGCCGCCTCCGGGCGCACCCGAAACCTGCTTCCACCACCACGACCGGGAGACCGGCCGGCACTGCACGCGCTGCGGACGGCCCGCGTGCGGCGAGTGCCTGCACCAGGCTTCGGTCGGGTCGCAGTGCTGGGAGTGCATCCGCGCCGAGCGGCCGCCGACGACCGAGCGGGTGCGCCGCTCGCTGGCCGGCCGGCCGATGATCGCGACGCAGATCCTGATCGCCGCGAACGTCGTCGTCTTCCTGCTCACGAACGGCGTGAACGACAGCACCTCGAACCCGCAACTGGTGCGCTGGGGCGAGCTGACCTACAAGATCGGCGGCAACGGCGAGTGGTGGCGGCTGGTCACGTCCGGCTTCATCCACTTCGGCGTGTTCCACATCCTGTTCAACATGCTCGCGCTGTACTTCATCGGGATCGTGCTCGAACCCGCGATCGGACCGTGGCGGTTCTGCGCGATCTACGGCGCGTCGCTGCTCGCCGGGTCGCTCGGCGCGATGGTGTCGATGTCGATCGTCACCCTCGGCGGCGGCGCGTCGGGCGCGGTGTTCGGCGTGGGCGCGGCGGCCACCGTGATCATGGCGCGGCGCGGCATCCGGTTCTGGGACACGGGTTTCGGCCCGTTATTGCTCATCAATCTCGTCGGCGACCTCTTCCTCGCCGGGATCTCGATCGGCGCGCACATCGGCGGCGCGATCGGCGGCGGGATCATCGGCTGGGTGATGGTCGAGACCGCGGGCAAGCGCTACGGGAAGTGGGTCGGCTACGCCGCGGCGGTCGTGGTCGCGGTCGTGTCGTTCGCGGTGTCGATCGCGTACGCGCACGCGCACGTGCCCGCGACCTGACCCCGCACGCTCCTACTCCGCGCCGACGCGTACCAATTCGATCTCGCCGGTCTCGTCGTCGGAGATGAGCCGGAACCCGGCCTGGTTCGCGAGATCCTCGCGGCCCTCCCACGGACCGGACGCGACGAGCTCGTCGCCGGGCTCGAGCTTCATGCCCGCGCGCGGGCGGTAGAAGTAGCGGCCGTTGCGGCGCAGCGCGAGCAGATGGAAGCCGGTGTCGTCGCCGAGCTCCCCCGAGGTGGCCGCCTGACCGTCGAGCTCCGAGCCGGCCGCGACCGGAACGCGCATGATCACGTCGTCGGTGTCGCCGAGCGCGGCGGCGAGAACGGGATGCAGCTCCTCGTTCTCCTCGACGAGCCACACCATCTGTTGCGCGGCGTCGCCGATCTCCTCCGCCGCGCCGCCCAGGTGGAGCAGGCCGCGCAACGGCGACGGGTCGACGGTCTCGGCCGCGCCCCGTAACACCCAGAGCTCGAGCCGCTCGCGCATCTCGTCGAGCCGGTTCTCGAGGCTGCTCACCTCGGACGCCAGGCCCTGGTCGTTGAAGAGCAGCGCCGAATACGCGAGACCGATGGCGGCCTCCGACACGTCCTTCATCTCGACGAGCACGTCGACCGCGCGGTCGAGGTCGCTCATCGCGGCGTCCTCCTCGAGCGTCGCTTCGCGCCACTCGGGCGCGCCGGCGAGCGTGCGCAGCTCGGGGATCCCCTCGGCGGTGCCGCGCACGATGAGCACGTCGCTCGGTCGCAGCATCTCGTCGTCGTCGGGGTCGATCAGCCACTCCTTCGCGCGGCGGATCGCGACGACGCGCAGGCCGGTCTCGGTCGGGAGCTCGGCGTCGTCGAGCGAGCGGTGCGCGAGCGCGGAGTCTTCGCGCACGCGCACGCGGTGCGAGATCTCCTGCGCCGCCGCGAGGTCGGCGACCAGCGCGGCCGGGATGCCGAGGTGGTGCGTCACGATCTTGGCGATGTCGACCGCGGCGTTGCCCATGCGCTCGATCGCCGAGATGAGGTGCAGCACACCCGACATCTCGTCGGCTTCGCGCGGCGAGCGCGCCGCGAGCACGCACACGGAACGCATCTCGTGCACGAGCTCGTTGAGGCGCTCCTCGAGCTCGTTCACCTCGTCGGCCATGTCCTCGTCGCCGAAGAAGAGAGCCGCGTAGCCGAGGTCGACCATGAGCTCGGAGGTGTCCTTCGCCTCCGAGAGCATGGCTTTGAGATTTCGAGGTTGATCGTCCATCGGTTCGAAAAGGCCTTGTGCTGTGGGCTAACGGAGTCCGACGAGCACGATCGCCAGGATAAGCGAGAACGCGCCGAAGAGGTCCAGGCTCGAGGTGACGATCGGGATGCCGTGATTGTCGGGGTCGAGGCGCAGCCGGTGGGTCATGACCGCGGCGTAATAACCGACGATGACGGCGAAGGCGGTCGCCATGACGCCGCCCACGACCGACACCTCCACCATCTTGAACAGCCCCGGACCGTGCTGGTGGGCGATGTTGGCGGCGACGTCGGCCGAGAGGCCGAGCAGCACGAACACAGGGGTCGCGTAGAGGAGCACGAGGAGGATGTCGTCGAGCGCGGCGAGGGGCGAGCGGCCGGGCCGGAGCGAGCCGAGGTGGAGCCGGGTCGAGACGCGCGCCGCGAGGATGCCGCCGAGCGCGCCGGAGTCCTCGAGGAACGGCGGGATCAACACCGACAGCGCCGGGAACGCGAGGAACGCGTCGAGCCGCTTCTCGATCGTCACGCCCGCGAGCACGTCGATCAGTCCGGCGATCACGAGGATCGGCGCCGACTCGATGACGATGCGCCGCAGGATCGGGAGCCGGCTCCGCACGCAGACGACGAGCGCGACGATGCACGCGATCGCGCAGAGGACCGCGATCAGCGGCGTCACGATGTGGAAGATGCCGTGGTGCACCTCGGCGATCCGCTGCCCGTGATGCGTGCGCATGCCGAGCAGGTAGGTCGCGGCGAAGAGGCTCGGCAGGGTCGCGACGTCGCCGGCCGCGGTGACGATCGGCGCGGCCACGTTGTCGAGGTCCCAGCGGCGCTCCGCGCACTGTGACGCGACCGCGATCGTGATCGCGAGGACCACGAGCGACGACAGCACCGCGCCGATCACCGCGACCACCATGAAGTCGATGATCGAGATCGACGTCACGTTGAACGCGACGGCGACGCCCTTGGCCAGCACCGCGAGCGCGAACGACGTCGACAACGACAGCGCGAGCGCGGCGGCGACGTTCTGACCGACGGGCGTGTCGAGCCGCCGCGAGACGCGGAACTCCCCCGTGTGGATCAGCGTGCCGAGGCGGCTGCCGAGGGCGCCGAACACGTTGCCCCGCATGCCGATCGCGGCCGGGATGAGAACGATGAGCGCCGGGAGGAGGTGGAGCGTGTTGTTGATCGACGCGAGCGTCAGACCGGCGACGAGATCCCCGGCCGAGGAGATGAAGAGCGCGCCGAAGCCCGCGCGGACGCCGGCCGCGTCGGCACGGATGACCGCGCCGAATCGCGCCGCAAGACGGCGGGGGTAACGCAGCATCTCGGACTCGGTGGTTCTGACATCTCTCGTCGTTCTTGATCAGGCAAAAGGCCGCGAAGCGGCGTGCCAGGGTACCCCTTCTTGTCGGCCGCGGCGGTGAGACTCTGATGCCCCCGGCGGACCCGCGCCCGTCACCACGGTGAGCGGATCCCGACTTGGAGCACGATCGCCGTCGCGACCTGGGCTCCCAACAGCCATCGAATGCGCGCCTGAGCGCGGTCGCCCGCGTTCGTCGCAGCCAGCGCCGTCGTCGAGAGCAGCACCCACGGCACGAACGGCAGCCAGATGCGCTCCACCTCGCCCTTCGACATGCCGCTGAGATCCGCGAGCGCGACCACGGCGAGCGTCGCGCCGACCAACAGCCAGGTCGCGCGATCGCGCAGCACCGCGAGCCCGGCGGCCGCGGCCGGCCCCACCGCGATCGCGAACGCAGCAAGATCGGCGACGAGGAAATAGGCGTACGGGCGACGACTCGCGACGCCGGCCTCGTAGCGCGCGTGCGTGAGGCGGAGGCCGGTGATCCACGAGAAGCCCGCGACTGCGAACGCGCCGAAGACGACCGCCGCGCCCAGCGCGCCGACGAGCAACGGGCGCACGCGGCGGCGCCGAGACCCGACGACCGTGGGAACGATCGCGATCAGCACCAGCCCGTAGGAGAGGAACGCGGTGACACCGAGGAGCAGGCCGCCCGCGAACGCGAGGAGGTCCGACCGGCGCCCCGTGCGACCGGTCGCGAGCACGAGCAGCGCGACCGCCCAGGCGGAGACCCCGGCGAAGAACGCGTCGCCGCTCGTGGCCATCCAGATCGCGGCGGGAAACATCGCGAGGAACGGAGCCGCGGCGCGGGCGCGCGCTTCGCCCGCCACCTCGCGCAGCGCGACGAGCGCCGCCGCGCCGGCCGCCACGCCGGCCGCGATGTACAGCGTCGCCGCCGCGCCGGCCCCGTGCCACCCGAGCCGGTCGACGCACCAGAGGATCAACTCCATCGCGGGCGGATGGCCCTGCGTGTGCACGTTGTACCGGAGGATGTGCGCGGGGAACGTCGACAAGAACGCGTGCGGCGAGACGATGTGGGCCGCGGTCGCGCTGTACTCGTGGTGAACGGGCCAGGTGAACATGCGCCGGCCGTCGACCAGATTGATCGCGAGCGTCCAGAGCCCCGTGGCCGCGACCGTGACGGCGAGCAGTGCACGCCATCGCAACTGCTGCGCGAGCACGGGCAGCGCGCGCACGCCGAGCCCGCCGAGCGCGATCGCGGGGAGCACACGAGCGTCGAGACGGAAGCCGACGCGGCCGGTCAACGGCGGCGCGCCGATCTGCATCCGCACACCGAGGTGGAGCAGCACCGCGCCGACCCCGGCCGCGACCGCGACGAGCGCGGACCAGCTCGCGAGCGCGACGACCGTCCGGCGGTCGACCGGGCGACGCGCGTGCTCCCGCGGCCCGGCCGGCGCGTGCTCGGCGATCGCGACGTCGCTCGTCACGGTGACTCGCCCGTCGCCGTCGGCGTCCGCGCGCGCCGGCGGCGCGACGACACGGCCCGTTGCCCGGCCCACAGCGCGCACGCGACCCACACGATCGCGAGCGCCGTCGCCACCGAGGTGGAGTAGTCGAGTGGCTGGAGCGAGCCGTTGTCGGGGAGCCGGCCGTCGCCGTGCAGCGGTGCCCACGCGATCGCGACGAGCACGAGACTCGTGGCGAGCGCCACGCCGAGCGGCGCCCGCGCGAACCGCGGCGTGTACCGCGTGAGCAGCCAGCCTCCGAGGCCGACCGCGGGCGCGACGAGCGCGTCGTGCAGGACGTCGGCGCCGACGAGCCAGGTGGCGAACCCGACGGGCCGGGTCGCGTCCGCATGCGCGAGCGCGCCGCCGATGCCGAAGAGCATGACCGGGAGGCCGAGCGCGAGACCGACCCACCGCGCTCGACCCTGCGGGCGCGTCATCGGACCACGAGCCGGGTCACCCATTTCGTCTGCATGACGCCGGGTCGGTCCGGACCGATGAGCCGCAGCGGGTACCCATGGTCGAGGTCGAGCGGGTCGCCGTTCACCGTGGTCGCGAGCAACGTGTCGGGGTCGTGCGCCTGCCAGCGATCGAGCTCGGAGGTGCGATAGCTCCGACGCTTCTGGAGCGACTCGACCGTCACGCGCGCGTCCGGAGACGCGCCGGCGGCCGCGAGGAGGTCGCGCACGCGCACGCCGGTCCAGCGTTGGGACGTGCTCCACCCGTCGACGCACGCGATCGGCAGTGTCGCGCTGGCCTGCGGCATCGCCGCGAGCTCGTCGAGCCGCAGCTCCATGCGCCGTTGCACCGCCCCGACGACCTGCAACCGGTAGCTCGACGCGCGCGCCGTCTCGGTGACGCCGGCCTCGGCGGCGCTGCGGTTGACGGGGAACCCCTGGGGACCGGACTCGGGGCGCCGGGGCGCGAGCAGCGCGAGCCGCTGCAGCGGCCGCACCGTCTGACCCACGGTGAACAGGGTCGCCGCGACCGCGCCGCCGAACGCGCTGACGAGGAGCGCGCGCCGCTCGCCGTCGGCGGGTGCGGATTCGGCGCGCGCCACCGGACCGGGACGCGCGAGCGCGCGCCGCATGACGGTCCACTTCGCACCTCCGTGCACGATGAGCGCGCCGATCACGATCCACGCGGTCCAGAAGTGGGTCACGGGGAAGTTGAAGGGGAACGGGTACCAGCCGTCGATGTTGAAGATGCCCGTGAAGAGGAGCAGCAGCGACCCGCCGATGAGCGGCAGCAGCGACACGCGCTCCACGATGTCGGCGAGATCGTCGAACGGCGGCCAGCGGAACAGCTTCGGGTAGACGGTCCAGAGCTTCGCGAGCAGCAGCGGCACGCTCGCGATACCCGTCGCCACGTGCACGCCCTGCGTGACGCGGTAGAGCCCGGCGGGCCGGCTCGGCAGGGCGAACCCGAGCGTCGGATGCTGCGCGAGGTGTGAGTAGAGGCCGGTGGCGAAGCAGACGCCGAAGGAGATTCCGAGCGCGACGCCGAGGACCGACGCGTTGCGCTCGTCGTGCGCGCCGCTCGAGAAGACCGTCACGCGGGCCGACTCCGTTCGAGGCGTGCGAAGAACCGCGCGTTGCGTTTCCACGATGCCGCCACGACGAACCCGGCGGCGCGCGCGACCGCGTCGAGGTCGTCGACCGCAACGCTCGCCCACGGGAACGCGGGACCCGGCCGACCGTCGAGCTCGAGGTGGACGCGCGTGGGCGGCCGGTTGCGGCCCGGCGGATCGAGCTCCACGAGCACGATGCCGTCGCTGTCGAGCAGCGCGCCGGTGCGCGCGAGGAGCGTGCGCGGGTCCCCGCCGATGCCGACGTTCCCGTCGAGGAGCAGCGCGCTCCCCCAACGCCCGGCGCCGGGAACGCGCGCGAACACCGATCGCCGCAGCACGGTCGCTCCTCGTTCACGCGCGACGCGCAGCATCGCCTCGGTGATGTCGATCCCGAGCGCGGGGATGCCCCGGCTCGCGAGCTCGGCGACGTGGCGGCCGGGTCCGCATCCGATATCGAGCACCGGCGCGCGCGCATGGTCGAGCGCGTCGAGGTCGGCCGGCTCGGCGTCGGAGAGCCAGCGCTCCGCGCGCACGGGGAGCCGCGCGCCGCGATCGTCGCGCATGACGATCTGCATCGCCGCGGTCACGCGCGCTGGAACTTCCGGTCGATCGCGCGGAACGCGGCGGCGAACCGGGTCGCCGGCGCGGCGTGGGCGGCCGCCGCGGCATCGGCGTACCGGTCGACGTCGCGCAGTTGCGGCAACAGGTCGACGCGGCATCCGTGCTCGTGCAGCCGCTCGAGCTGCAGCGCGCCGGTGGTCGCGACGCTCATCGGGACGCCCGAGAACACCGATGGCGTGGGCTCGACGAGCCCGATCGCCCAGTAGCCACCGTCGTCGGCCGGGCCCAACACCGCGTCCGCGGTTCCGACCTCGAGCCGCCCGCGCGCGTCCGCGAGCAGCGCGGGCGTGACCTGCGGGGTGTCCATCCCGACGAGGAGTGCGGGACCGGCGACGTACACGAACGCCGCGGCCAGCCGCGCGGCGAGATCGCCACACGCCTGCGGAACGACTTCGAAGCCGCGTGGGGTCCAGTCGCCGGGCGCTCCGTCGAGCACCAGCACATGCCGGCTCGCCGGCGTCGCGGCGACGGCGGCGAGGGTGTCGACCAGTGCGGCGCGCGCGAGCGCCGCCGCGTCGTCCGGGGTGCACGGCGGGCAGAGCCGCGTCTTCACGCGCCCGGGCACCGGTGCTTTCGCGAGCACGACGATCGCCGCGAGGTCCGTCGTCATCACGCCGTCACCGCGCGACCGCGGTCGACCCGTCGGCGCCGATCCGGCTCCAGACCGCGCGCATGTCCCGAGCGGCGCGCGCGCTGCCGCGAATCGTTCCCGTCACCTTCGACCGGCCGACGCGCGGCGCGTACGGCACGGGAACCTCGCACACACACCAACCGGCGGCGACCGCCGCGAGGATCATCTCCAACGGATAGCCGAAGCGTCGGTCGACGAGACCGAGCGCGAGCAGATCGCGACGCCGCGCCGCGCGCATCGGACCGAGATCGGAGACGCGGAGTCCGCTGCGGCGCCGGAGCCCCATTGCGAGCAGCGCGTTCGCGTGTCGCGCGTGCCAGGGCCACGCGCCCGGCTCCGGGACGCGCGCACCGAGCACGAGGTCGGCGACGCGCGCCTCGATCGGTGCGACGACGCGCGGGAGGTCCCGTGCATCGAGCGAACCGTCGCAGTCCATGAAGCACACGATGTCGTCGGTCGCCGCGCGCAACCCGGCGTGACACGCGGCGCCGAAGCCACGCGTCGGCTCGACGACGACGCGGGCGCCGAGCGCACGCGCGATGTCGCCGGAGCCGTCGGTCGATCCGTTGTCGACGACGATCGGCACGTAACCCACCGGCATCGAGGCCAGCACGACCGGGATCGCACCGGCTTCGTCGAGCACCGGGAGAACGACATCAGGCATGCAGACGAACGTATCCAGGCTCGTTCGCGTCCAAGCAGCCGAGCCGCTTACGATTCACGAAACTCACGCGCGGCGCTTCGGGGCCGTCCGCCGTCGCGCCGTACGATCACGGCGTGAGTGCGGCGGCGATTCTCCGGCAACGCGCCGAGCGCGTGCTCGTGGTCGAGGACGACGCGACGGTCGCGGAGGTGGTCGTCCGCTACCTCGAGCACGCGGGCTTCGAGGCGATCGCCGTCTCCGACGGCCACACCGCAGTCGACGTCGCGCGCGCGACGCCGCCCGACCTCGTCGTGCTCGACCTGATGCTGCCGGGCCTCGACGGCCTCGAGGTGTGCCGGCGCCTGCGCGCCGAGATGCCGGTGCCGGTCGTCATGCTGACCGCACGCGGCGACGAGGACGACCGGATCATGGGGCTCGAGCTCGGGGCCGACGACTACATCACGAAGCCCTTCTCACCGCGCGAGCTCGTCGCGCGCGTGAAGGCCGTGTTGCGGCGCGCGGCCGGCGCCCCGCACGGCGAGCCGAACGTACCCGTGATCACCGCGGCCGGGATCACGATCGACGTCGCCGCACACGTCGTACGTCGCGACGGCGAGGACGTGTCGCTCACGGCACGCGAGTTCGATCTGCTCGTGTTCCTCGCGACGCGACCCGGTCGGGTGTTGCGGCGCGAAGAGTTGCTGGAGCACGTGTGGGGCTTCACCTACGGCGACACGGCCACGGTCACGGTGCACATCCGGCGGCTGCGCGAGAAGATCGAGCGCGACCCGTCCGAGCCGAGCGTCATCGTGACGGTGTGGGGTGTCGGGTACCGGTTCGACGGATGAAGCGCGCCCCGATCGTCGCGATCGTCGTCACCGGCGCCGTGCTCGTCGCCGTGACCAGCGTTCTGGAGGCGATGACGGCACACGACGCGATCGAGCTCGTCGCGCTCGCGGCGGGCACGGCGATCGCGGGATCACTCGTCGGCGGCCTTGCGCTCTTCGTGCCGCGGCGCCGCTCCGTCGGCGCGCAGTTGGTGACGGTCGCGCTCACGACCGTCACCGCGGTCGCGCTCGGGGTCTGGGCCGCGGCACGCGCGATGTTGCTCACCGGCCACGGGCTCGCCGCGCTCGTGGTCGTGCTGATCGCGGCGGGCACAGTCGGAGTCACCGCGGCCTCGATCTTCGCGGGGCACGTGGTACAGGCGAGCACCGAAGTCGTCGCGGCGACGCGCGCGCTCGGCGACGGTCCGATCGGCCGTAACGGAGCATCGCGCACCGGGCCCGCAGAGCTCACTCGGATCGCGGCGGAGCTCGAAGCGACCTCGGCACGCCTCGACGCGGCGCGCACGCGCGAGCGCGCCCTCGAGCACTCCCGCCGCGAGCTGATCGCGTGGGTCTCGCACGACCTCCGCACCCCTCTCGCAGGGATCCGCGCGATGGTCGAGGCGCTCGAGGACGGCGTCGTCACCGACGACGCGACCGTCGCTCGCTACCACCGCACGCTGCGCGAGGAAGCCGACCGGCTCGCGCATCTCATCGACGACCTCTTCGAGCTCAGCCGTACGCAGGCGGGCGTCCTGAACCTCCACCTCGAGCGGGTGTCGCTCTCCGACCTCGTCTCCGACGTGCTCGCCGGCTCCGCGCCGATCGCGGCGGCGAAGCGGGTCGAGCTCCGGGGCGTGATGCGCGGTCACGCGCCCGAGCTCGACGCGGCGGCACCCGAGTTGCTGCGTGCTCTCCGCAACATCATCGAGAACGCGATCCGTCACACACCGAGCGACGGCACGGTGGTCGTGGAAGCCGGCCTCGAAGCCGACCGCGCGTTCGTGTCCGTGCTCGACGACGGCGGCGGCATCGCCGAGCACGATCTCGACCGCGTCTTCGACGTCGCGTTCCGCGGCGATCCCGCGCGAACCGGCGACGGTGCAGGCCTCGGTCTCGCGATCGCGCGTGCGCTCGTCGAGGCACATCGCGGCGACATCACCGTGCGCAACGAGAACGGCGGGTGTCGTTTCACGGTTCTGCTCCCGGTGCCATCGCGTCCGTGAGCCACGTCCTCGTCACCGGCGGCGCCGGTTTCGTCGGATCGTTCGTCGTCGACGCGCTGGTCGCCCGCGGTGACGACGTGCGCGTCGTCGACTGCCTGCATCCGGCCGCGCACCGGCAGCGTCCGGACTATCTCAATCCCGGAGCCGAGTACCTCTGGGGCGACCTCCGCGACCCCGAGGTCGCGTGCCGTGCCACCGCGGGGGTCGCCGCGGTCTGCCACCAAGCATCGATGGTCGGGCTCGGCGTCGACTTCGCCGACGTGACCGGTTACGTCGCCCACAACGACGGGGCGACGGCCGAGCTGCTGCACGCGCTGCACGACCGCGACTTCACCGGCCGCTTCGTCCTCGCGAGCAGCATGGTCGTGTACGGCGACGGCCGCTATCGGTGCGCGCGGCACGGCGCCGTCGCACCGGACGCGCGGCGTCTCGACGACCTCGAGCGCGGCTTCTGGGACCCCCGTTGCCCCGAGTGCGGGGCTGCGCTCGCCCCCGAAACCGTCACCGAGGACGCTCCCACCTCGCCTCGCAACGTGTACGCCGCGACGAAGCTCCATCAGGAGCACCTCACGGCCGCGTACGCACGCGAGCACGCGTCGCCGTTCGTCGCGCTCCGGTACCACAACGTGTACGGGCCGCGAATGCCGCGCGACACGCCGTACGCCGGTGTGGCGAGCATCTTCCGCAGCGCGCTCCAGCGCGGCGACGCACCCGCGGTGTTCGAGGATGGTCGCCAGCGACGCGACTTCGTGCACGTGTCCGACGTCGCGGCGGCCAACCTGCTCGCGCTCTCGGCGGACGCGGACGTGTGCGGCCCGTTCAACGTCGCGACCGGCGCTCCCTGCACGCTGTACGAGATGGCGTGCGATCTCGCGGGCGCGTTCGGTTCGGCCGCGCCCGCGCCCGCGGTCGTCGGGGGCTACCGGCTGGGCGACGTGCGTCACGTGTTCGGCGGCACCGAGCGGGCGCGCCGGCTCCTCGGCTACACGGCCGCGGTCGAACGCCGCGACGGTCTCGCCGACTTCGCGCGCCAGGCGCTCCGGCCGTGACCCGGCCCGCCGCCGACGTCGGCATCTTCGGCGGCTCGGGGCTGTACGAGCTGCTCGCCGGATCCGAGGAGGTGGAGGTCGACTCCCCGTGGGGCGAGGCTTCCGCGCGCGTCACGATCGCGACGGTCGGCACAACTCGCGTCGCGTTCCTCCCCCGGCACGGCCCGGAGCACCGGCTCCCGCCGCATCGCGTGAACTACCGCGCCAATGTCGACGTGATGCGCCGGCTCGGGGTGCGCGCGATCCTCTCGCCCTTCGCAGCCGGTTCGCTGCAGCCGGAGATCCGTCCCGGCGACCTCGTCGTCGTCGACCAGTTCGTCGACCGGACGTCCGGGCGCGCCGACACCTTCCACGACTCGTTCGACGACGGCCCCAAGCACGCGTCCCTCGCCGACCCGTACGACCTGCGGCTCCGTGCCCTCGTGGTCGGCGTCGCGCGCGAGCTGGGGCAGACCGTGCACGACGGCGGCACCGTCGTGGTCGTGAACGGCCCGCGGTTCTCCACGCGGGCGGAGTCGCAGTGGTTCCGCGCCGCGGGCTGGCAGCTCGTGAACATGACCCAGTATCCGGAGGTCGCGCTCGCGTGCGAGGCCGGCATCCCGGTCGCCGGGATCGCACTCGTCACCGACTACGACGCGGGGATCGAGGGCCACGACCACGACCCGGTCAGCCAGGAAGCCGTCTTCGCGCTCTTCGAGGCGAATGTGGCGAGGCTGCGCGCGCTGCTGCTCGAGATCGCGCCGCGCGCCGCGCGCCTCGGCGCTCCGTAGCCGGTCGGGTCACGCGGTCTTGCGCGCGGAGCCGACGTGGCTGCGATTCCGGTGCGGGCGATGGAGGATGAGCCAGCCGATCAGCGCGCCGACAACGGCGGTCGCGGCGAGCACCAACCAGAGCGGCGCGTCCGTGCTGCCGACGATGTAGCTGACGTGGATCTGCCGGCGGTTGTCGATCGCGAACACGACGAGCAACACGAGGAGGGCGGTCCCGAGCACCACGCGCACGTCGTGTCCGAACCCTCCGCTCGGCCGCTCGTCGATCGTGGTGGTGTGTTCGTCGGTGGGTTCGACCATGGGCCTCGCGCTACCCCATCGGGCGCGGGTTTCAACCGCTACCGGAAGTCGCGTGAGTGCATCGAGTCCGCGAGGCGGATCGGCAGGCGCGTGATGCGTCCGGCGACGAGGTTCGTCACGCCCTGATGTCGTTCGAGCACGCCGCGGACGCGCAACGCGGGCGCACCGCGCGCGACCAAGCGGAATCGCTTCCAGATCCCGCGCGTGCAGATCACGTTCACGAGCCCGGTCTCGTCCTCGAGGTTCAGGAACACCGTGCCCTTCGCGGTCGCGGGTTGCTGGCGGTGCGTGACGACGCCCGCGACCTCGACGACCGACCGGTCGGGCAGCACCCGCAGATCGGCCGCGGTCACCACGCCCTGCCGCACGAGCTCGTCGCGCACGAACTCGGTCGGGTGCCGGCCCGGCGACAGTCCCATCGACCAGAGGTCCGACGCGACGGCCTCGGAATCGGTCATCCCCGGCAGCGGCGGCGCGTCGAGGCCGGTCAACAGTCCCGGCAACGTCTCGACGACCGCGCCGGTCGACGTCACGTGGGGCCGCGCGTCGCGCAGCGCGCCTGCGGCCCACATCGCGGCGCGCCGCGACAACCCGAACGACTGCTCGAAAGCACCCGCCGCCGCGAGCGCTTCGACCGCGTCGACGGTCGCGCCGGTCCGGCGCACGAAGTCCTCCATGTCGCGGAACGCAGCGAGCGCGCGCTCGTCGTCGACGTGATCGCAGAACGCGTCGTGCAGCCCGCGCACCGACCGCAGTCCGAGCCGCACCGCGGAGTGCGACGGGTCCGCGTGGTAACCGGGCTTCGGCCGCCCGATCGGCTCGACACCGGCAGGGCGCGCTTCGATCGTCGCGTCGCGCCGCGACTCGTTCACGTCGGGGCCGAGCACCTCCACACCGTGCCGGCGCGCGTCGCGCACGATCGTGTGGGGCGAGTAGAAGCCCATCGGCTGCGCGTTCAGCAGCGCGGCCGCGAACTCGGCCGGGTAGTGGTACTTGATCCACGAGCTCGAATACACGAGGTAGGCGAAGCTCACCGAGTGGCTCTCGGGGAAGCCGAAGTCGGCGAAGGCCTCGAGCTTGTGCGCGATGTCGTCGGCGACCGCGCCGGTGATCCCCCGCTCGGCCATGCCCTCCATGAGCCGCGCGCGGAGGCGCGCCATGCGCGCGTGCGAGCGCTTCGAGCTCATCGCCTGCCGCAGTTGATCCGACTCGGCGGGTGAGAAGCCGGCGACGTCGATCGCCATCTGCATGAGCTGCTCCTGGAACAGCGGCACGCCGAGCGTCTTCTTCAGACACCGTTCGAGCAGCGGATGCGGATACGTCACCTCCTCTTCGCCGTTGCGCCGGCGCAGATACGGGTGCACCGATCCGCCCTGGATCGGGCCCGGTCGGATGAGCGCGACCTCGACGACGAGGTCGTAGAACTCACGCGGTCGCAGGCGCGGCAACGTCGCCATCTGCGCGCGACTCTCGACCTGGAACACGCCGACGGTGTCGGCCGCGCACAGCAGGTCGTACACCGCGGGTTCCTGCGGGATCGTCGCGAGATCGATGATCACGCCTTCCGACTCGCGCACGAGGTCGACCGCGAGGTGCAGCATCGTGAGCATCCCGAGGCCGAGTAGGTCGAACTTCACGAGGCCCGCGGCCGCGCAGTCGTCCTTGTCCCACTGGAGCACCGACCGGCCTTCCATGCGCGCCCATTCGACGGGGCAGAACTCGACCAACGGACGGTCGGCCATCACCATCCCACCCGAGTGGATGCCGAGATGGCGCGGGAAGTCGAGCACCTGCCCCGCGAGCTCGAGCGCGAGCGGCGGGATCGCGGGCGGACGGGTCGACGCCGACGCGGGCAGCGTGTCGATCGGCACTCCTTCGCGACGGTTTCGTTGGAACTCGCGCACGCGCCGCGCGGTCGAGCGCCGAAACGCGGGATCGGCGCGGTGGATCCCCGCCGCGAGCTCGTGCTCTTCGGTGTTCACATCGGCGCTCGTCTCGACGAGATCCGAGAACGCTTCGGTTCCCGCGCTCCAGCGGTCGACCCACTTCGAGAGTGCGTCGGCCTGCCCGGGCGCGATGCCCGTCGCCTTCGCCATCTCGCGCAACGCCGACTTCGGGCGGTAGGTGATGACGTTCGCAACCTGCGCGCAGCGGTCGCGCCCGTACTTGTCGTACACGTACTGGATCACTTCTTCGCGTCGTTGGTGCTCGATGTCGAGGTCGATGTCGGGCGGACCGTCGCGTTCAGGAGAGAGGAAGCGCTCGAACAGCAGACCGAGGTCGACGGCGTCGGCCTTCGTGACACCGAGCGCGTAGCAGACCGCGCTGTTCGCGGAGCTGCCGCGGCCCTGGCAGAAGATGTCGGAGCGTTTGCAGAAGTCGACGATGTCGTGCAGCAACAAGAAGTAGCCGGGGAAGCCGAGTTGCTCGATCACGCCGAGCTCGTACTCGAGTTGTCGCTGCGCCTGTTCGTAGAACTTGTGCGACGGCGGGTACGCGATCGCCGCGCCCTTGCGGACGAGCTCGCGCAGCCATGTCATCTCGGTGTGACCCTCGGGCACTTCGGCGTCGGGAAGGTTCGGTGCCGCGAGCCGCAGGTCGAACGCGCACGCATGTGCGATCTCGACGGTCCGTTCCACCGCGCCGGGCCAGCGCGCGAAGCGGCGCGCTTGCTCCGCGGGCGCGCGCAACTGCGCGTGCGGTGACGCGGGGAGCCAACCGTCGAGCTCGTCGAGCGAACGTCGTGCGCGCACCGCGGCGAGCGCAGTCGCGAGCGGTCGCTGCGCGGTCGTCGCGTAGTGGACGTTGTTCGTCGCGACGACTTCGACTCCGGTCGTGAGCGCGAGCTCCGCGAGCGCGTCGTTGCGATGCCGGTCGAGTGGATCGCCGTGATCCCACAGCTCGACGAGCACGCGGTCGCGTCCGAAGGCGTCGATCAACCGGTCGAGCGCTTTTCTCCCTGCTCTCGGACCGTCGCGGGTGAGCGCGGCCGGCACCGTTCCCTTGCGACAGCCGGTGAGCACGAACCAGTCACCCGCGGCTTCACTCAGCTGCTCGAGGTTCAGCCGGGGCGCGCCCTTCGCGCCGCGCATCTGGGCTTCGCTGATCGCACGGGCGAGGTGCGCGTAGCCCGTCGGCCCTGCCGCGAGGACGAGCAGGTGCTCCCCCGGCGGATCGGCGCGGCCGGGCGGCGTGCGCGGCTGCGCGCCGAGACCGAGCGTGAGCTCGGTGCCGAACACCGTCGGCAGTTGCAATGGGCGCGCCGCCTCCGCGAAGCGGACGACGCCGTAGAAGCCGTCGTGGTCGGTGACCGCGAGCGCGCTCAGGCCCAGTCGGGCCGCTTCTTCGACCAGCTCCTCCGGATGACTCGCTCCGTCGAGGAAGGAGAAGTTCGTGTGACAGTGCAGCTCGGCATACGCGCCGCCGACCATGGCAGCCCCTGGCTCCGCTCGGGGATGCCACGGTATCGAACGTATGTTCGATAGATCAAGAGCGGCCTGACCGCGCGGCCTCTCAGGCGACGGCTTCCTCGGCGGCCTTCAGGTCGCCCTGCTCGACCAGGGCCTGCGTGAGCACATCGGCCCACCGCCGGGTCGCCGGGAACTCCTCGAGATAGTTCAGGAACGCGTGCAGCACCGTTGCCTCCCCCGAGCGTGGACACGGCGCCCTCGGCCGTGTTCCCCGTATGGGGGAACCGATCGGCAGGCCGCGCGCTCGCTGAAGGAATCGGCGGCGCGTGCGAGAGTGGGCGCATGACCACATTCGGCTTCCAGCTCCCCAACTTCACCTTCGGCGACGGCGACGGCGACGGCGACGGCGACGGCGACGATCAGCTGTTCGCCAACGTGGTCGATCTCGTCGACACCGCCGAGGACGTCGGCTTCGAGTCGCTGTGGGTGATGGACCACTTCTACCAACTGCCCGCGCTCGGCGGCGGTGAGCAGCCGATGCTCGAGAGCTACACGCTGCTCGGCGCGCTCGCGGCGGTCACCTCGACGATCAAGCTCGGCACGCTCGTCACCGGCGTCACGTACCGCAATCCCGCGATGCTCGCGAAACAGGTGACGACGCTCGACGTGATCAGCGGTGGGCGCGCGATCCTCGGCATCGGCGCCGCGTGGCACGACATCGAGCACGAGGCGATGGGCTTCGCCTTCCCGCCGGTGCGCGAGCGGATGGATCGACTCGAAGAAGCCGTGCAGATCTGCCGCTTGATGTTCACCGAGGAGACGCCGTCGTTCGACGGTCGCTACTACCGCGTGCATGACGTGCGAAACGTGCCCCGACCGATTCAGCCCGGCGGGCCGAAGATCATGATCGGCGGGAGTGGCGAGAAGCGCACACTGAAGCTCGTCGCGCAGTACGCGGATCTCTGCAACATCACGGGCGACGCGGCCGGCATCGCGCACAAGCTCGACGTGTTGCGTTCGCACTGCGATGCAGTTGGCCGCGACTACTCGGAGATCGGCAAGACGCGGCTCGCGTCCTTGATGATCACGAGCTCGCCCGAGGAGACGAAGCAGGTGCGCGAGTTCGTCGCGGCGGCGGCCGGCGACGCGGGCCT
>DATBAK010000029.1 GCA_036271555.1 Acidimicrobiia bacterium | reverse complement strand
ACCGTCGTCGGTCCCATCCCGACGAACGCGTTCCTCTACTTCGGCGTCAACTAGCTCCACGGCGCACCGAACCGCAGCCGGGGTCGACCAAGGATGGTCGGCCCCGGTTCGCGTCAGCTCATTCTGCGACGCGATGCAACGTGTTCAGGTCCGTGTGCTCCAGCACCGCGCCGTGGCGCTTCACGTCGATGACGCTGGTCTCCTCGTACGACCACGTGTCGTCGCCGATCGTGATCGTCACCTCGTAGCGGCTCGTGCGGGCCTGCTCGGCGAGGTACTGGTTCGACAAGATGCCGTAGATCTCGGAGCCGCACTCCGCGGCGAGCGTGAACGACTTGGCGTCGGCCGTCGTGAGTCCGCCCGCGATCACGACCGTGCCGCGCGGGATCATGAAGCAGCGCATCACCTGGCTGTCGGTCGCGTCCCACAGCCAGTAGCCGATCTCGGTGTGGAACGGCTCGTCCTCGTTCGGCCGCCACGCGGCCATGCGGTAGTCGAGTCCGAACAGCGATTGCTTGCCGTTCTCGACCGGACCGAACGGGCTGAACGTCGTGCGCTCGCGATAGTGCGTCTCGCCGACGGCACCGTCGACGTGATGGAACGAGATGTCGATGCCCTGATCGCCTTCCCATGTTCCGACGAGTCCGGCGAGCGGTCCGAGTTGCGCGGGCTTGGGTGCAGGCACGGTGTCCTCCGAACTGGAGTGGTCGCGGCGGGGTGAGCCGAGTCTCTCAAACGCGCGAGGCTCCGGCCTCATGGAGCAGGCGCGCGAGTTCGGTGGTGTCATCGGTCCGACGTGGAGGGAGTCGACGCCGTGGTGGCCGCCGGAACCGGCGCCTCCGGATGGCGCGCCGAACGTCGCGCTGATCGTGCTCGACGACGTCGGCTTCGCGCAGATCGGGTGCTACGGCTCCGACATCGCAACACCGAACATCGACAGACTCGCGTCAGGCGGTGTGCGCTTCTCCAATTTCCACACGACCGCGTTGTGCTCGCCGACGCGCGCGTGCCTGCTCACCGGCCGCAACCACCACAGCAACGGCATGGCGCGCGTCGCCGACCTCGCGCTCGGCTACCCCGGTTATTCGGGCCGCATCCCACGCGAGAACTTCTTCCTCTCGCAAGTGCTCGCGACCGTCGGGTACGCGCCCTACGCGGTCGGCAAATGGCACCTCACGCCCGAGGACGAGACGCACATGGCCGCGCCGCGCAACTCGTGGCCGCTCGGTCGCGGGTTCCAGCGTTGGTACGGCTTCCACGGCGGCGAGACCCATCAGTTCGTGCCGTCGCTGTACCACGACAACCACACGACCCTGCCGCCGCGCTCGGTCGCCGACGGCTACCACCTGAGCGAGGATCTCGCCGACCGTGCGATCGAGTACCTCGCCGACCTGCGCGCGGTCGACGGCGACCAACCCTTCTTCCTCTACTTCGCGACCGGCGCGTGTCATTCACCGCACCACGCGCCGGCGGAGTACATCGAGCGCTACCACGGGCAGTTCGACGACGGCTGGGACGCGTGGCGCGACCGGACGTTCGCGCGCCAGCTCGACATGGGACTGCTGCCACGCGGGACGCGCCTGTCGCCGCGGCCGGCGTGGGTGCCCGCGTGGACCGACTTGAAGCCCGAGGACCAGCGCGTCGCGGCGCGGTTCATGGAGTGCTTCGCCGGCTTCCTCACGCACGCCGACGCGCAGATCGGTCGCGTGCTCGACTCCATCGACTCCGTCGACGGCAGCGGGCTCGACGACACGCTCGTGATCCTCGTGTCCGACAACGGCGCGAGCTCCGAAGGCGGCGTGAAGGGGTCGATCAACGACGCGCGGTTGTGGAACGGGATGGCCGCTGGCCGTCGGGAGTTGCGCGCGCGCATCGACGAGCTCGGCACACCGACCGCGCACAACAACTATCCGTGGGGTTGGACCATGGCCGGCAACACACCGTTCAAGCGGTGGAAGCGCGAAGTGCACGAGGGCGGCATCGCCGATCCGTGCATCGTGCACTGGCCCGGCCGGATTCGCGCGCGCGGAGAGATCCGTCATCAGTTCGCGCACGCGATCGACGTCGCGCCGACGGTGCTCGAGCTCATCGGCATCGAGGCGCCCACCGCGATCGAAGGGCTGACCGCTTCGCCGATCGAGGGCACGAGCTTCGCCTACCTGCTCGACGACGATGCCGCCGCCGGCCGGCACACCACCCAGTACTTCGAGATGCTCGGCAGCCGCGGCATCTACCACGACGGGTGGAAGGCGGTGACATTCAAGCCGCTCGGCCACATGTACGACGACGGTGTCGATCCCGACGCGCCGTTCGAGGACGACGTGTGGGAGCTGTACCACGTCGCCGAGGACCTGTCGGAGTGCGACAACCTCGCCGACGCGCAGCCCGACAAGGTGCAGGAGCTCGTCGACCTCTGGTGGGAGCAGGCGCGCGCGTACAAGGTGCTGCCGCTCGACAACCGCCCGCTCGCCGCGATCATGAACCCGCGGCCGCGGCGCGCGCAGGCCCGCAACACCTACACGTACCGGCCACACGGCGCGCTCGTGCCCGAGGACGTCGCGGTGAACGTCCGCAACCGCACGCACTCGATCCGCGCCGACGTCACGATCGCCGACGGCGCGGATGCAAACGGTGTGCTGCTCGCGATCGGCAACGTGCTCGGCGGCTTCAGCCTCTACGTGCTCGGCGGCCGGCTGCACTACGTGCACAACCTCGCCGGCACTGAGCGCAGTGACATTCCGTCGGCGCGAGCGATCGGCTCCGGCGACCACGTGCTGCAGTTCGACTTCGTGTGCCCCGGCGACTACTCCGGTCACGGCACGTTGCGCGTCGACGGCGAGGTGGTCGGCGAGGGCGACGTCGCGCGCTTCACTCCCGCGCGCTTCGGGATCACCGGCGGCGGGCTGACGTGCGGCTACGAGCTCGGCCCGGCCGTCGGCGAGGGCTACGAAGCGCCGTTCCGCTTCGACCAGACGCTGCACCGCGTCGTCGTCACCGTCGACGGCATCGAGACAATCGATGCGGAGGCGAAGTTCGAATCGATCATGTCCGAGCAGTAGCCCGGTTGCGGGGCTACCGCTACCGAGGCTTCTCGTAGACGACGACCTGGCCGATGCCGTTCGGATCGAACCGTGTGCGTTGCCAGCTCGACCAGCGCTCGCGCAACCGCAGTCCCGCGACCCGCGCCATGAGGTCGAGCTCCGACGGCCACACGAATCGGTACGGCGCGGAGTGGCGCCGCAACGTGTCGCCGTCCTGCACCCAGTGGTGCGACCACGAGATCTGGCCCGCGAGGTCGTCGAAGGTCTCGATGCCGACGTGATCGTCCTCGAGCGAGAACACCCGACCGAGCTCACCCGGAGCGACGCGCCGGATCTGTGGGATGAGCACCTCGACGACGAACGCGCCGCCCGGTTCGAGATGCGCGGCCGCGTTCTCGAAGACCCGAACCTGCTCGTCCTGCGTCGTCAGGTTCATGATCGTGTTGAACACGAGATAGACGAGACGGAACGTCGCGTCGAGGCGCGTCGTCGCCATGTCGCCGACCGTCACGTCGATGCGATCGGCGCCCGGTTTCGCGCGCAGCACCGCGGCCATGTGCGGCGAGAGCTCGATGCCGTGTACCTCGATGCCGCGTGCACTCAGCGGCAGCGCGACGCGGCCGGTGCCGATCGCGAGCTCGAGCGCAGCACCGTCGCCGGCGAGGTCCCCGAGGAACGCCACGGTCGGGCCGAGGACCCCGGGATCGAACATCTCGGCGGAGTCGGCGTCGTACGCCTCGGCGACCTCGCGACCCCATTCGACGGTGCCCATGCCTGCAGATTGCCGCGCGAGGCGACCGGCGACGCGCGATTTACTGCGACAGCTTCTCGAACAGCTTCGCGAGCGCGGCGTCGGTGCCGGCTTGGGGGAGCGAGAGCCCGCCGTCGACGACCAGCGTCTGGCCGGTGATGTACGCGGCCGCGTCCGAGCAGAGGAACGCGATCACGTCGGCGACCTCGTCGGCTTCGCCGATGCGGCCGAGCGGGATCGCGTCGGTGATCGGCGCGAACGCGTCGGGGTGCTGATCCCAGATCGCGGTGAGCGGCGTGCGGATGAAGCCGGGCGCGACGCAGTTCACACGGATCGTCGGTCCGTACTCGAGTGCACCGCTCGACGTGAGCGCGATCACGCCCGCCTTCGCGGCGGAGTACGCCGCTTCGTTGCGCGTCGGCGCGAGTCCCGACAGCGACGCGTTGTTGACGATCGCGCCGCCGCCGCCCGCGAGCATCGCGGGCACCGCGGCGGCCATCGCGTGGAACGTGCCGGTGAGGTTCACGTCGACCAGCCGATGCCAGAGCCGGTCGTCGACCGTGTGCAGCGGTCGCAGGTCGCCCACGCCCGCGTTGTTCACGAGGATGTCGAGCCCGCCGCCGTCGTCGACGACCGCGGCGAACGCGGCGCGCACCGCGTCGCCGTCGCGCACGTCGACCTCGTACGCACGTCCGTTCACCTCGGCCGCGACCGCACGCGCCCCGTCGCCGTCGCGATCGAGCACCGCGACCGCGGCGCCGTCGCGCGCCAGCCGTTCCGCGCAGGCGCGGCCGATGCCGGACGCGCCGCCGGTGACGAGCGCGACTCGACCGTCGAAGAGTCCCATGACCGGCGACCTTACGTGGCCGCCGCACGCGACGGCCCGGTCAGGTCAGATGGCGGCGCGGGCGTCGTCGAGCGCGAAGAGTGCGTCTTCGTACAGTCGCGAGTGGTTCAACGCGAGCGCGACCCGCACCGTGAACGCGGCGACGATCTCGATGTCGATCGCGCCGAACGGCTCGTCGACCGGTGCCGCGAGTTGGAGCACGCCGAGCAGCAGGTCGCCGAAGATGATCGGCGCACCGAGGACGAGGCCTCGATCGGGATCAGGGTGAGCCGCCGCACCCGGCAGGAGCAGCGGCTGCTGGCTGAGGCCGACCCGGGTCGCGAAGCCGACACCGCCGAGGCGCTCGAAACCGTCGTCCGACCCGAAGGTCGCCGCGACGCGCAGCTGCCCGTCGGGTGAGAGGAGCCGGATCGTCCCGGCATCGGCACCGACGAGATCGCGCACGCGGTCGAGCGTGCGCCCGATGACCCGTTCGAGCACGAGCGATCCCTGGAGGCTGCTCGACGCGTCGGCGAGCGCCGCGGCCTCGAGCAGGCGGTCCGCGATCGCGAGCGACACCGCACGCTCCTCGCTTTCGAGCAGCTCGAGCCGGCGCAGGTGGCGCTCCTTCTCGACGACGTAGGCGATGAAGCCACCCGCGGCCGTGATCGTTGCCGCGCGCAGGAGATCGGGGTCGAAGAGCGCGTCGTGTGCATTGCCCCACACGTTGGCCCGCAGCGTCGTGACGACGACACCGAAGAACACGACCAGGCCCACGGCCGCGATCTGGCGGCGGCGGTGCTCGATGTCGGCGCGGGTGAGGGGCCGGGTCGGGTTGAGACCCGCGCTGCGCTCCTCACGGCGGATCTCGTCTCGCAGGTCTTCCAGGGCGACGGTCATCGTCGGCACCCCCTCTCGCCCGGGATATCGGAGGATCGCGGCCCCGGGCTTGAGCGCCGAGACAATTGTTTGAGGCGTCGTTGATGGGGGTATTCGCGCCCGCTGCCCAGGCTCAGGTCGGCGTCCGCACCGGCCGATAAGGACGACGGGGGTCGGGCGAAGGAAGGGCGGAAAGCATGGGTGGGGTCGGGCGAGGCCGGCGTCGGCGCGCGGCACGAGGTGCCCCCCGATGACCGACGATGTCCGCGCCGTCCTCTTCGATCTCGACGACACGTTGTTCGAACAGGCGAGCTGGCTCGCGGGTGCGTGGCTCGAAGTCGCAGCCGCTGCGCAGGCATGGAATGTCGATCGGACGCGGTTCCTCGCCGCGCTCCATCGCGTGTGCGCCGACGGCAGCGACCGCGGCGAGATCATCGATCGCGCGCTCGCGCGCATCAGACGACACGACGTCGCAGTGGCGCCCTTGCTCACGGCCTTCCGCGGCTACGCGCCGGCGCGCCTCACGCCGTATCCAGGAGTGACCGACGCGCTCGATGCGTTGCGCGGACGGGTCGCCGTCGGGCTCGTCAGCGACGGCGATCCCGCGATCCAGCGCGCCAAGCTGCGCGCGCTCGGCATGGAATCGACGTTCGACATCGTCGTGCTCGGCGACGAGCTCGGACGCGAGCACCGCAAGCCCAGCCCGGCCGGTCTGCTCACCGCGCTCGTGGCGCTGGGTGTCGATCCGGCTTCCGCGGTCGTCATCGGCGACCGGCCGAGCACCGATATCGCGGCGGCCGCCGCTGCGGGTGCGCGCGCGATCCGCGTGCGCACCGGTGAGTACGCGCGCGAATCGGATTCACCGCGACCGTGGGCGACCGCGCCCGACGTCTCCCGCGCGGTCGCGGGCCTGCTGGAGCTCGCGGGCGTCAGCTGAGCGCTGCCGTCACGGCGCGCTTCGCCGGGTGACGTCAGCTGCGGCGGAACTCCGGCTGGTCGATGACGCGCAGCCAGCTGCCGTCGGACTGACGGCGCACGACCTGTGCGCGCGCGCCGGCGGCGTCCTTGGGCGGCGTCGACGTGAGCGCGAGGTCGCCCATTTGCACCGTGGGCAGCGGCGGTTCGGGCTCGAAATGCGGCCGGTTCGCGAGCATCTGCGTGAAGACCCCACGGATCGCATCGTGACCGGTCGACTGCGAGCCGGGCGGATAGGCCATCACCGCCTCGGGCTCGTACAACTCGATCAGTCCGTCGACGTCGCCGGCGTTCGCACGCTCGACGAAGAGGCGAGTCAGGTCTTCGGGCGTCATGGCGCGTTCTCGTTCGGGCATGACGTCGATTGTTCCCCGGCAACCGTCGGCTGACACGACCGCGTCGATATGGTGAGGGTCATGGCGGGCCGGCGGATCGTGCACACGCGCCGCCCGCTCGACCTGCACGCAACGCTCGGTCCGCTCGTGCACGGCGGCCGCCGCGATCCGAGCCTGCGCGTCGGATCGCGTGACGTGTGGCGCGCGAGCGACACGGCCGCGGGACCGGCCACGGTGCATCTCCAGAGCACCGGGCCGACGACGGTGGCCGCGCGCGCGTGGGGTCCGGGCGCGGAGGTCGCGCTCGACTCGGTGCCCGACCTCGTCGGCGCGCACGACGATCCACCGTCACTCGCGGGCGCGCACCCGCTCGTCACCGAGCTCGACCGCCGCGCACCGGGGATGCGCATCGGTCGCGCGGGCGGTGTGCTCGCGGCCTTGCTCCCGACCGTCCTCGAACAACGCGTGATCGGCATCGAAGCGGGTCGCGCGTACCGGGCGATGATGCGCGCCGGCGGTCGCCGCGCGCCGCAGCCGCGCGCGACCGACGACGTCGACGATCCCGCGGGCGCGCCCGCGCTGCTCTTGCCACCGACGCCCGAATGGCTGCGCACGACGCCGTACTGGACCTTCCACCGTTGGGGTGTCGAGCAGCGACGCGTCAACACGATCAAATACGCGGCCGCGCACGCGCGCCGTCTCAGCGAGGCGGAATCGCTGCCCGTCGATGAGGCGCGCCGCCGGCTCTTCGCGCTCCGGGGCGTCGGACCGTGGACGGTGAACACCGTCGCCGAGCTCGCGCTCGGTGACCCCGACGCGGTCGCAGTGGGCGACTACTGGCTCAAGCACGTCGTGACCCACGCGCTCACGGGCGAGGCGCGCGGCAGCGACGAGCGCATGCTCGAACTGCTCGAGCCGTGGCGCGGCCAACGGGGTCGCGTCTGCCGGCTGCTCGTGCGCGGCGGCCCCGCCCTCCCGCGCTTCGGCCCCCGCCTCCCGCTCCAAGCCATCGCCAACTTCTGAGCTTTCTGGTCGGGCTCGC
>DATBAK010000028.1 GCA_036271555.1 Acidimicrobiia bacterium | reverse complement strand
ATCAATAATTCGCTTGACCCGTCCGATAGGGAATGATCGAATCCACCGGCCGGCCCAGGCCGGCGCGTCCCACGAACCCTCGAAGCTCCGAACCCGACCGAAACCGGAGAGGAAAGCCCACGATGCAGACCCAGTACGCGCAGCGCCATCAGGTTGCCCGTGCCGGGTTCTCGCGCGTCTCGGCACCCGCCTTCCCGGTGTGCGCCATGGGCATCGCCGCGTGGTCGAACGTGAACGCGATCGACCTCACCACCGGCAAGCCCGGATCGCCCCGGCCGCCCTCGGTGTTCCTGCCGTAGCACCCGCTACCGCAAGACTCTGACCAGGCCGCCGGGGCAACCCGGCGGCCTTTTTGTTTTGCCGCCGCTTCGACCACCACCGAACCCCACCCGACGACACGAACTCACTCACTCACGAACAGGAGAACGGCGATGTTCGCCCTTCACGCCCTCCAGACGGGGATCGACGAGCTGCAGCAGGGCACGCCGGCCTGGCAGGCGCTCGCTCGGTGCAGCAACGGCACCGGGTCCATGCTCGAGCTGTTCTTCTCGGAGCAGATCGACGACATCAACTCGGCGAAGGCCTTCTGCCTCGATTGCCCGGTCATGGAACCGTGCTTCGAGGCAGCGCTTGCACGGCGGGAGCCGTGGGGCGTCTGGGGTGGGCAGCTCTTCCTCAACGGGAAGGTGCTCCCCCAGAAGCGCAAGCGGGGCCGGCCGCCGAAGATTCGGCCCGAGACGTTGACCGACGCCGGCGAGGTGCCTACCGCGCAGACGGCCTGATCGAGGCGGTCTCCTTCGACCGCCCACCCACGCGGCGGGCCGGGACAACGAGGCCGGGCTGCACCCCCCGGCAGCCTGCGTCAGCGACTCCCGGCCCGCTCGCGGTCCATGTGACAACACCAGACGAAGGAGCCGGGCACCTGCCGGGGTGCCCGGCTCCCGTCGCGTTCGGAGCAGACTTGCGTCCGTGTCCGTCTCCGCGGCCGGCTCCGACCGTCCGACGATCCTCGTCTCCGCCTGCCTGCTCGGCACGTGCTGCAACCACGAGGGCCGCGCGTCGTTGCGGCCGCGGGTGCAGCGCCTCGCCGACGGGGCCCGGCTCGTGCCCGTCTGCCCCGAGGTCGTCGGCGGGCTCACGACGCCCCGAGCCGCGGCCGAGATCTCCGGCGGCGACGGCTCGAATGTGCTCGCCGGCACGGCGGCGGTCGTGGCTGCGGACGGGACCGACGTGACCGCCGCGTACATCCGCGGGGCGGCCGCGGCCGTCGACCTCGCGCGTGCGACCGGCGCGACCCGCGCCGTGCTCAAAGCGCGCAGCCCGTCGTGCGGCGCGGTCGAGATCTACGACGGATCGGGCACCCGCACGTTGCGCCCGGGTGCCGGCGTGACTGCGGCCGCGTTGCGCGCCGCGGGCGTCACCGTGCAGTCCGACGAGGAGCTCTGAGGTCGCGCATCGGCGTTCGCCGGCGGCATCGTTCACGCACTCGACGGGTACCCTGCGCACTCGGCCGGGCGCTTAGCTCAGTTGGGAGAGCACCTGCCTTACAAGCAGGAGGTCGTGGGTTCGAGCCCCGCAGCGCCCACCACCGGCACCGCGGGCGTCAACCGAGCGTGACCACATCGCCGACGTGTACGACGCCGGCCGTCTGCACGACCGACCACACGCCGAACGTCGAGCCGTGGTGGCGTGCCAGCGTCTTGAAGACGTCGAGATCGCGATCGAGACCCGGTTGTGGGCGCGTCACCATCGTGCAGCGCGAGCACGGCGCAAGCGGTTGCACGGTCACGTCGCCGACGCGGAGGGTCTGACCGCACCAACCGTCCTCGACCCAGCCGACCTCGTCGACGTCGATCACGATGTTCGGCCGGAACCGGCGGGTCTCCCACGCGCCTTCGGGATGCAGCGCGCGACCCTGGCGCAGGCTCGCGGTCGTGACGACCAGGAGCGGGAGCGCGTCGACGAACCGACCATCCGGCATCGCCCACGCGCGCACTTCGCTGCTGTCGTCGGTCGCGTCCGCGAACGACTCGGCGATTCCTGCGCCGAACGACTCGGCCTCGACGAGCGTGACCGGTCGGCCGATCCACTCCGACAGGACGGCGTCGGCGTGCGCACTCGGTCCGCCGACCGGGTCGCCGTCGGGGAGCCGCACCGCGACGCCGGTGCCGTCGAGTCGCGAGCTCGCGAGCAACAGCGCCGGCGCGCGCCGCCCCGTCAGCACCTTGCCGGTCTCGCGGTCGACGATGCCCCAGCGACGATCGCCCGCCAGCCCGGAGTCCTCGATGGTCGCCTCGTCGAGCGACTCGCCCTGCAGCGACTTCACGGGGTGGCGCCACAGCTCGACCACGTGCACGGGCGAGATGATCGCACGTGCCGGCATGGCGAGAAGGCCCGTCAGCGTCGGGCGTGGCGCAATCGCCGCACCCGCCGAGCGACGAAGACGAGCGCGCAGAGCACGAAGACGACGAGCAGCGCGGCGCCCGCGATCGGGTCGATCGCCACGACGATGAGCGTCACCCCGAGCCCGAGCATCGGCCTGCGGAGGAGCAGGCGCACCGCGCCCCGCGTGGGCTGGCCGCGGCGCCGGAGGAGCGACGCGTAGAACAGGCTCAGACCGATCGACCACAGCACGAGCGCGACGCCGACGGCCGCGACGACGACGGTCATGTCGCGAGTCTGCCGGGAACGCGAGAAGGCCCGCCTTCGTGCGGGAAGGCGGGCCCCTCGTGACGGCACACGATCCGGGGGAGGTCGTGTGCGGATGCATCGGCTCGGGAGGCCAGCCGCGCAACCCACCATCGGAACAACGTTGGTCCAGCGACGACTGGATCGGCCGAATCGGTCAGCGCGTCGGGAGTGGGATCGACGCGAGGTCGACCGTCATCGGCACGCCGTGGTCGGCAGGACGCGCCGACGCCGACGCGGCGTCGGGCATGTCGGGGAGCGTCGGCGGCTTCGGCAGCGGCACGGTCTTGTAGTCGCGGTCGCCGGGCTTCGACTGCGTCAGCAGCTGCACGAACCGGGTGAGGTCGGTCTGGAACGTCGCGGACGCGGCCTGGCCGCACGGGACGAGCTGCTCGAGGTGCGCAGGAAGCGAGGTCGTGAAGTGGTTGCCGGAGAAGCAGTTGTTGCCGGCGTCCTTCGGGTTGTCGATCGACGTCACGAGCGCGAGGTCGGCGGCGCCGCTCCCACTCACGTCGTTGTCCTCGATCTTGTTGCCCCGCGCGTCGAAGTTCATCGCCTTCTTGTCGTCGGGGTTGATGACCTTCTCGGGGAGCGGGATCGCGCCGATGCCCGTGAGGTCGTGGCCGTAGACGAGGTTGCGCTGAACGGTGTCGTCGTTGCCCCCTGCGAGCAGGATGCCGTTGCCGACCGCGAGCTGGGCGATGGAGATCGCCGCGGTCTGCGCGTTGTTGTTGTCGTACACCGTGTTGCCGACGATCGTCGCGTCGCGTTGCGGCGGATGCAGCTCTTCGGTTCCGCTGTTCGGCACGATCCCGACGCGGTTGTCACGCCAGGTCGACTTGATGATGAGCAGATTGCCGCCCGCGTTCGTGCCCGAGTAGCCGATGCCGTTCCATTCCGAGAGCGAGTCGGTGATCACCGCGTCGCACTTCGTGCACTGGCCGATGTAGAAGCCCGCGTCGGGACTGCCTTCTCCGTAGTCGTGGTCGAACTGGCCGTGCGTCGATCCGAACGCGTAGATGCCGTAGTCGCCGTTGCGGATCGCGTTCAGATACGAGCCGCGGTAGCCATCGACACCGGTCCAGAAGAACCCGTTGCTCGTGTAGTTGCGCGCGGTCATGTTCTCGATCGCGACGCCGTCGGCGAGGACCTTGAAGCCGTTGTCGCGCGCAAAGCCGCCGTCGAGCACGGTGCCGGTACGACTGAGGCCGCGGATGTCGAGGTCGGGCGTTGTCACCGTGACGGCCTCGCGGTAGACGCCGGGGGAGACGAGCACGCGGCTGCCCGCCTTCGCCGCGTTCACCGCCGCCTGGATGGTCTTGTACTGGCTCGGGACGCGCAGCGTGCCGCTCGCGGTACCGGACGAGGTCGATCCACCGGGCGCCTTGCCGGTGACCGCGTCGACGTCGCCGACGACGACCTCGCCGATCATCCCCGTGCTCGGACTGCCGTGCAGCGAGCAGTAGTAGCGGTACACGCCGGGCTTTGCGAAGCGGTACTCGTACTTCTTGCCGGCACCGAACGACGCCGCGGCGACGCCCATCTCCTGACCGGTCGGCTTGCCGAAGACGACCGCGGTGATGTCGTGCGGGCTGCGGCCCTCGTTCGTCCACTCGACGGTCGTGCCCGGGTCGATGCGGATCGCGGCCGGCGAGAAGTCGTTGTCCTTCGCCGCGACGTCGACTTCCGGATACTGGCCACCTTCGGCCTTGCCCCGAAGGTCGACGACGTGTTGCAGCGCGGCCGGCTGGGTCGGGGTGGTCGAGCCCTTCTTGCTACTGCCACATCCGGCGGCGAGCACGACGACGGCGACGATGGCGAGCAGTCGGGTCTTCATCGGCAGCGACCCTACCCACGCTCCGATGTTTGCGGGCACGCGCCGAGCAGGAGCGTGAGCATCGAACGCTGGAGCTGTCCGGGCTCGAGCTCGTGGCCCGGAACGCGCGATTGATGCTGACAACCCTCGTGCGCGGCGATCACCATGCGCGTGAAGAGGTCGAGGTCGACGTCCGGCGGCAGGCGGCGACGAGTGGAGCGCAGCAACGCATCGAGCGCGGCACCGAGCTCCGTTCGCAGTCGATGGCGGTGCCGCGCGAGCTCCGTCGCGATCGCGGGATGACGCGTCGCGTGCAGGAAGAACTCGGTGTTCAGCACGAACCACGCGGGTTCGACGCGCTCGAGGTCGACGAGCGCGGTCTGCGTGAGCTCGATGGGATCGTCGTCGAGGGGCAGCACCTCGATGAGCGCGCGTGCCCCTTCGACGATGCGGTCGGCCTGCTGGTCCCAGAGCGCGAGGAACAGCTCGTCGGTCGTCGCGAAGTTGCTGTAGAACGCGCCGCGCGTGAATCCCGCACGTGTGCAGATGTGCTCGACCGTCGTCGCCTGGAAGCCCCGCGCGCTGAACTCCTCGTAGGCCGCGGTCAACAAACGGGTGCGGGTGTTCGCGCGGGAGCGCTTCGGGCGGGCGTCGGTTTCGGACGTCGTGAGGGCGCCGGGCACGAGGGCGAACGATACCCGCGCTTGCGCAGTTCGATACATTCCTGTATCGAATAGTCTGCGCATCGACGGGGAGGCGGTTCCGTGCGGCACGGACGGGGGCAAGCGAGGCGGACGCGGCGATTGGTCGGCGCGCTGGCGGTGGCGACCGTGATGACGGTGGTCGCGGGCGGGTGCAACTGGTACTTCATCGCGTCGGTCGGTGCGCAGCGCGAGGGTGCGGGCCTTCCCAACCTCGGCTGGTCGCCGACCCTGAACGCCGACGCGCAGAGCAGCGCCGCCGCGATGTGCGCCGGCCGGGGCGTGCTCCCGTCGCCCTCCGGCGCGTATCAGGAGACGCCGGGCGACGTGCACGAGCTCGTCGCCGCGGTGCCGTCGAGCGCGGCGAATCTCGACGCGAGTCTCTGGACGCAATGGCGGAACGACCCGGAGATCGACGCGACCCGGTGGAAGTCGCAGGGCGCGGGCGAGACAACGTGCGCGGACGGCAACGTCTACGCGGCCGAGGTGTTGAAGGCCCCCGTCGTGACCCTGCCGAACGGTCGGTACTCCACGCAGCAGTACGACCCGTCGACCGTTCGCCAGTTCCTCGGGATCCAGTACACGACCGCGGTCGATTACACGGGCACGACGATCCCGTTGCTGCTCGACGTGTACACGCCGCCGGTCGGCGCGCCGTCGCCGCGCGCGACCGTCGTGCTCATCCACGGCGGCGCGTTCGTCGGCGGGAGTCGTACGGACGAGGCGGGCGACGGCAAGCAGTGGGCGGCGCGCGGCTACGACGCGGTGTCGATCGACTACCGACTCGACCAGTCGCTGTACCAGGACTCGAGTCCGCCGAAAGAGCTCGCCGCCGCGTCGAACGCGACCGAGGACGCGGAGCAGGCGGTGCGCTGGATGAAGGCGAACGCGGCGACGTACGGCGTCGACGTGACGCGCATCGCCGCGGTCGGGAACTCCGCGGGCGGCGCGGTCGCGCTCGGCATGTCGGTGTCGCCCGACTTCCGTCCGCCGACGCAGTACGCGTCGTACTCGTCGAAGATCGCGGCCGCGGTGTCGACCGGCGCGTACCTCACGCCGGGCATCGACCTCGGGGTGCTGCACTTGACCGCAGGACTCGCGCCGATCCTGATGTTCCACTACGAGACCGACGTTGCCAGCAACACCGGCGTCTACGCCTTCCGCACGTGCTCCGCGTACCGCGCCGCCGGCTCGGTGTGCGACTACGTGAGCGAGGCGGGGGAAGGCCACACCACCGACCTGAGCGCGGGCGGCTACTGGTGGGCGAGCCAGCTCGGTCCCTTCATCTGGCGACAGCTGAACCTCGGGAGCTGACGGAGCGCGCGTTCGGTTCGGCGGAGGCAGCGCCCGCTCGAATGGCGGGATCTACCGTGACGGGGATGGCGGAGGACCCGAAGGAGCGCGAGAAGGCCGAGGCGCTCGCCGACACCGGGGGCGACGCCGCGTGCTGGGCGAACCTCGTGTGCGAGGAATGCGGCGCGGTGCGCGCCGACGAGCACCGCGCCGATTGTTCTCAGCGCACGTGACGTCAAGACACGTTCGGTCACGCGCCGACGACCCGACGCGCCGCCCGTGCGCGCCGAGCCGCCGGACGCGACCCAGTGAGTGACCGATCGTCTACTGGATGAGCGTCGCTGCCTGCGCGACGTCGAACGTCCCGATGCCCGTCGCGTAGTCGTCGCCCGGCGTCGCCGGGTACGGCCCGGTGTCGCCGAGGATGATGTCGTGGAACGCCGCCGTGGCGTTCGCCGCGAAGAGCTTCGGGCCTGCGAAGCCGAGCGCGTTCGCGTGTCCCGACTGGAGTCGCGCCCACACGCCCAACGCAAGTGGTGACGACAGGCTCGTGCCGCCGACGCCTTCGGGCTCGCCGTCCACGTACACGTTCGCGCCGCTGTTCGGGTCGGCGTCCATCGCGATGTCGGGCACCGCGCGACCGCACGGCACGTCGACGAGCTCGCTGCATACGACCGTGACGGGCGGCGCGATGCCGTTCGTCCACGCCGGCGCGGTCTCGAGCGTGCTCGGGCCCCCGCCGCCCGCAGCCCACGCGACCTCTTCGTCGTAGGTGCCGTCGGTATTGATGACGAGCGTGGTGCCGCCGACGCCGACGACCCACGGCGATGCTGCGGGGTAGTTGACGTCGGGCGCGCCCGCGGGCACGCCGTTGGCGCCGACGCCGACCGGGCAGAAGCCGCCGGTGTCGCCGCCGGATGCGAACACGGTCTGACCCTGCGCCGCGGCCTCCGCGAACGCCTGGTCGTCGACGAGCATCGAGCCGTCGAGGAAGGCCTGGAACTCGCACTCACCGAACGACGCGCTGCCCGCGACCGCCTTGTTGTCGGAAGCGAAGCGGTTGAACTCCGACGCGATGTCGGAGTCGTTGAGCGTCGAGCCGTCGTACAGGTAGAGGTGCTTCACGGTCGCGGCCATGCCGGTCGAGTACTGCGTGTCCATGTCCCACTCGTCGAGACCGAGCGTGTCGCTCGTCGCGGGTCCGGTCGGAACGACCGTGGTGAGGACCTTGTGGAGCCGGTTCGCCGCCTCCTCGGTGCGCAGGTCGGTGATGACGCTGCTCACGTCACCCTCGGCGAAGATCGCGATCTTCGCGTTGGCGCCCGTCGGCGCGGTGGTCGCGTCGTACGCGGACCAGAAGCCCTGCGGGTTGAAGGTGCACGGGTAGCCGACGCCGGGGATCAGGCAGTCCGACGGCGGGTTCGGCGGATCGGCCGCGGCCTTGGTCGCGCCGACGTGCATCGTGCCCGCGGTGTTGAGCCCGAGCACGGCGACGACCGTCGACGCGAGCGCGGCCGGCACCTGCGCGGTCTGTGTGTTCGCGACCACGTCGACGCCGCGCTGCAGGTAGTGGTGGATCGACGTGTGGAACGCCTGCGTGGCCTGCGCGACGGTGCCGCCGGCCGTCACGAGGAGCCGGTTCGCGGCGACGCTCACGTTCGTGAAGCCCTGGCTCGACAGGTACGACGCGACGGCGCGCGCCTGCGTGGCGCTCGGCGCGTACCGCGCGACGAACTCGGGCCGGGTGAGCACGTCGCCGCGCGCGAGCGCGGCGTCGAGGTCGGAGCGGTTCTGGATCGCGAGGCCGACGGCGATGCGCAGCGGCGTGGCCGCGGGCGCGCGGCCGAGGTCGGTCGCGTGCACGAGGCGCTCGGCCCGGGTCGCGGTGGCCGCCCACTTCGGGCTCACCGCCGCACCCGCCGGCGCGCCGCCCAGGGTCAGACCGAGCAGCCCCGCCATTGCCGCGACGACGCCCGTGAAGATCGGAACCTTGCGCATGTGCCTCCGTTCGAGTCGGGGCTTCCGTCCGTCCGGAATGCCCGCTTCGGAGGCGGTCGTTACCCGCGCGCTCCCCACCCAAACCGCGAATTGAGACAGATGTTTGATTTCTTCACACGGACGCCGGCCCCGCTCGGTCCCGCAGGCTCAGGCCGGCGTCGGGTCGAGCCGCTCGTCGTCGTCGGCCGGGGCGGCGAATCCCTCGGCGGCGGGGGCGCTCGGCGGCCCGTGCTCGGCCGGGATGTTCGGCACGAGCAGCGAGAGCAGCGCGCCCGTGACGACCACCACGCCCGCGAACGCGACCGCGGGCTTCGACGCTTCGACGACGCCGTGTGAGACCAGCGCGTCGACCTGGCGGCCGAGGGGGGTGTTCGTGTCGACGCCCTGCGGCGCGCCGCCACCGACGCCGTCGCTCACGCCCTTCAGCACCTGGGCCTTCACCGCGGCGGGGATGTTGTTCGCGCGCTTGAGGTCGTGGCGCACGTTGCTCGTGGCTTGCGACACGAAGATCGCGCCGATCAACGCGATGCCGAGCGCGGTGCCGACTTGGCGGACCATGCCGGCGGCGCCGCTCGCGGATCCGGCCTTCTGCGGTGGGATGTCGCTGAGCACCACATTCGTGAGCTGGCTCGTCGCGAAGCCGATGCCGATGCCGTGCAGTACGAGCGCAGGCAGCAAGGCGGCGAACGAGGTCGAGCCCGAGAACGCGAAGAAGTACAGCCAGATCCCGAGGGCCTCGAACGTGAGGCCGACGGTGATCACGTACTTCGGTCCGTAGCGGCGACTGATCTGGCCGCCGACGCCGCCGCCGACGAACGCCATGATCCCCGCGGGCAGTAGCCACGTGCCGCTACGAATCGCGGACAGATGCAGACCCGCCTGCAGGAAGATCGGCAGTACGAAGAACGCGCCGAACTCGCCCATCGCGAGCACGACCGTGTTGATGAGCCCGTAACGGAAGCCGCGGTGCACGAGGTCGGTGAAGTCGAACACGACCGGTTTGCCCGCGTGCACGCGCCGCTGCTCGATCGCGACGTAGATCGCCAGCGCGATCACCGCGATCGCGAGCGACACCGGCACGAGCGAGATCGAATGCAACGGCCACGTCCACCCGCCGATCGACCGGCTGCCGATCGGTGACCACCACCCGTAGCGCGCGGCTTCGATGATCCCGAAGACGAGCGCGAGCAATCCGATGGTGACCGCGAAGAAGCCCGGGAAGTCGAGGCCTTGCGCGCGCTCGTCCTTCGACTCGTGCACGTAGAAGAGCCCGGCGATGATCGCCAGCGGCGCGATCACGACGTTCACGCGGAACGCCCACCGCCACGAGTAGTCGGTGGTGAGGATGCCGCCGATCCACGGTCCGAGTGCGCCCGCGCCGCCGGCGACCGACCCCCACACCGCGAAGGCGACCCCTCGCTCACGGCCGCGGAAGCTCGCGGAGATGATCGACAGGGTGGCCGGCAGCATCATCGCCGCGCCGATGCCCTCGATCAGCGACTCGCCGAAGAACAGCTGCACGACCGAGTGCGAGAGCGACGCGATCAACGACCCGACGGCGAACAAGGCCGCGCCGAGGAAGAACAGCTTGCGGCGGCCGACGATGTCGCCGAGGCGGCCGAAGCTGATGAGCAGCGACGCGAACACGAGCGAGTAGCCCGAGATCACCCACTGCAGCGCGGAGACCTGCGTGTGGAAGTCGCGGATGATCGTCGGCACCGCGACGTTCAGGATCGTGTTGTCGAGCACGATCACGAACAGCGTGCTCGACAGGATCACGAGCGCGATCCATCGCGTCGGATCGGGCGCTTCCGTCGTCGCACCCCAAGCGGATGTTTGACCCTGCGTCATCGCACCGTTCCGGCGCCGGCGTGCTGCATTCGCCCACTCTCGCACGTGGGTACGACGCCCAAGTTCGAGCGGCGAGCCCGATCTGGTCAGCCGACGGTGCGTGTCGTAGCGTTCCCGCCGATTGGAGAGTGTGCGAATGGCTCGCGGCAGAGTCTGGATCTCGCGAGTGGCAGGGGTGTTCGGCGTGATCGTCGTCGTCGCCGTGGTGGCGGTCGGCATCGTCGCGACGCGTTCGTCCCATGTCACGGGCTCGAGCGCGCCCGGATCTGCGTCGTCCGCGCCGAGCGCGGGCCAGATCCGCGCCCGGCTCGCCGCGAATCTTCGGGTGCTGCCCGCGTCGGGCGCGACCGCGGTGTCGCCCGCGACGCCCGTCGTCGTGCACGCCGGCGCGGGAACGGTCGCGAGTGTGCAGCTCACGAGCGCGCAGGGCGCGGTCGCGGGCCGGCTCGTCGCCGCGAACGAATGGCAGGCGACCGGCGAGCTCGCGTACGGCACGCAGTACCGAATCGTCGCGACGGTCGCCGGCGCGAGCGACGCGCGCACGACCACCACGACGACGTTCACGACGGTCGCGCCGCAGTCCGCGTTCGACGCTGCGGTCTTCCCGCATTCGGGTCTCACGCTCGGCGTGGGTCAGCCGGTCTCGTTCCGCTTCAGCCGCGACATCGAGACGCCGGAAGCGCGCGCCGACATGCTGCGACACCTGCAGGTCACCGAGTCGGTGCCCGTGCCCGGCGGCTGGCATTGGTTCAGCAACCACGAGGTGCACTTCCGGCCGAAGACCTTCTGGCCGATCGGTGAGCACATCGGCGTGCAGTGGAATCTCAAAGGCGCGACCACGGGTGCGGGCGCGTGGGGCCAGGGGAGCGGTGAGGAGCACTTCGCGATCGGCCAGTCGCGCGTCTCCTACGCGAACCTGCTCACGCACACCATGAACGTGACGCTGAACGGTCGCACGATCGCGACCTACCCGATCAGCGGCGGCAAGCCGACCGATCCGACGATGAACGGCGTGCACCTCGTGCTCGACCGCGAGAGCGTCGTCGAGATGAACTCCGCGACGAACGGCGTACCGGTCGACTCGCCCGACGGTTACGACGAGCTCGTCTACAGCGACGTGCACATCTCCGACACCGGTGAGTACGTGCACGCGGCGCCGTGGTCGGTGAACAGTCAAGGCCACCAGAACGTGTCGCACGGGTGCATCAACCTGAGTCCCGGGAACGCCGCGACGTTCTTCGACTTCAGCCGCGTCGGCGACATCGTCGTCGTCACCGGCAGCGCGCGGCCGCCGGTTCCCGGCGACCACGGTGTCATGGACTGGGACGCACCATGGTCGCAGTTCACGCCCCAGCCCATGCCGATCGCCGACCTCGGCCGGCACCACGTCGAGCGGTAGGCGCGCTACCTCTTCAATATGATCGCGGCGCGGGGCTCGTTGACGCGGAACGTGAAGCTCTCTTCGAAGAAGAGGTGCACGTACTCCTCGTCGTGATGCGAGTAGCCGATCGAGATGTCCTCGCCGCTCTCGAGCACGAAGTCGCCGCCGCGCAGACTGACGACGAGGCCGCCGGTCAGTCCCGGTCCCCACACGATCGGCCCGCCGTCGAGCAGCCGCTCGAGGTGCTTCGCGATCGGGCCGCCCTGCTCGGTGGTCTCGACGACGCCGGTGTACTCGGCGGGTCCGAGCGCGAGCGCGTACGGACCGTTCACGCCGATCTCGCGCAAGCGCTCGACCGCCCACGCGACCGAACGCGGGTACGTCTCGAAGCCCGCGTCGAGTGCGATGGGCGGATGCGACGACGCCGCGATGATGCCGGTGATGTTCGCGGCCTTCACGCCCTCGAGCACCGTCTGGTTCTCCGCGTGCGCGAGGCGGCGCGCCGCTTCCTCGAGCTCGTCGAGGTCGGGGTCCGACGCGCCGCGGTCGACCGCGTCGATCTCCGAGCGCGCGACTCGGAACGGGACGCGCAGCTCGACCGCGCTCACGACGCGCCGCACGCGCAGGTGCGCGCCGGGCACCGGTTGGGTCGCGGCCTTCTTCTCGACGCGGCCCGCGCTCGAAGCGGAGTACTGCCAGCCGTGCGGGCCCTCGAAGTCGACGAGTCGGCGCGCCGCGAGGAAACGCCCGACCGTCGCGCGCGCGGTCTCCTCGATCGCGTCCCATCCCTCTTCGGTGATGGGCGCGAGCTCGCGCATGAGATGGTTCATCGCTGTCCTCCGGCGTGGCGCAGGGATCCGATGCCGAGTGATCCGGCACGGGGACCCGTGCCGCCGGTCGCCGCGCCTTCGGCTTCGGCCTCGATCTCGGTGATGGGGTCGTCGGTGAAGAGATAGGTGCGCAGGTGCTGGTCGAACGTGGGGCTGTTGCGACGCAGCCACTCGATCGCCATCGCGGCGTGCTCCATCTCCTCGTCACGGTTGTGCGCGAGCACCGCGGCGAGGCTTGGGTCGGCGGTCGCGTCGACGCGCTGCCCGTACCAGTCGACGGCCTCGAGCTCTTCCTGGATCGAGACGAGCGCCCGATGGCGGTCGATGGTCGCCGGGTCGAGGCTTGCCTCGGGCTCGTGCAGCCCGGCGCTGGATGACGCCATCGGTGCTCCTCGCTGTGGGGTCGGCCCGGTCGGCGCCGGGGCGGAACGCGGGTTCTACCCAGGTCGCGCGTTCGGGCGAAACGTATCCGCGACGGCCGCATCGGCGGTAGAGCACCGCTTATGGGCTTTCGTCCGATTCTGAGTGAGGACTCACTCACGCTAGAATTCACCGCCGTGAGTGCTCCCGGGACGGCCACCAGGACGACGCGCGCCAGCGCGCTGCCGGCCGACGAGCGCCGCTCCATGATCGTCGCCGCGGCCCTGCCGCTGCTGCTCGAGCACGGCGACCGGGTCACGAGCCGCCAGATCGCGGAGGCCGCGGGCATCGCCGAGGGCACGATCTTCCGCGTCTTCGCCGACAAGGACGAAGTGATCGTCGCCGTCATCGAGGCCGCGCTCGATCAACTGCCGCTCGAGGCGGCGCTCGGCGAGATCGCGGTGAACCTCGATTTCGAGGACGCGCTCGCCGCCGCGATCGTCATCATGCAGCAGCGCGTCATCGACGTCTGGCGCGTCGTGTCGAGTGTCAGCACGCGCTTCCACGAGTTGACGCGCCGGCCGATGCCCGACAGTGGCGCGCTCGTGCGGCTGTTCGAGAAGCACCGCGACGAGATCACCGTCGAGCCCCTCGCCGCCGCGCGACTGCTGCGCGCGCTCACGCTCTCGACGACGCATCCCATGCTCATCGGCGATCAGAAGTCGCCGAAGGAGCTCGTGTACCTGTTCCTGCACGGCGTCGGTCTCTCGCCATCGAGCGCGCGCGGCGGTGGCGCGTGCTGAGGCGCCTGCTGCGATCGCATCTCGCGCCGTACAAGCGCCAGCTGCTGCTCATCGTGTTTCTGCAGACCGTGCAGACCACCGCGGCGCTGACGCTGCCGACGATCACCGCGAACATCATCGACAAGGGCGTCTTCCGCCGCGACCAGGGTTACATCTGGTCGTGGGGCGGGGTGATGGTGGTCGTCTCGATCGTTCAGATCCTGTTCGCGGCCGCCGCGGTCTACTGGGGTGCCAAGGTCGCGATGGGCTTCGGCCGCGACCTGCGCAAGAACCTCTTCCACCAGGTGACCGACTTCTCGACGCGCGAGGTCGGCTCGTTCGGTGCGCCGTCGCTCATCACGCGGATCACGAACGACGTGCAGCAGGTGCAGATCCTCGTCGTGATGGCGTGCACGATGGCGGTGGCCGCGCCGATCACGTTGGTTGTCGGCGTCATCCTCGCGTTGAACCAGGACGTCGGTCTCTCGATCATCCTCGTGATCGCGATGCCGGTGTGCGGAGTCGTGCTCGGTCTCCTCGTGTCGCGAATGGTCCCGGCCTTCCGGCTGATGCAGGAGCGCATCGACCAGGTGAACCGGGTGCTGCGCGAGCAGATCACGGGCGTACGCGTCGTGCGCGCGTTCGTGCGTGAGCCGCAGGAAGCGCAGCGGTTCTCCGAAGCGAACGACGAGCTGACTGCGGTCTCGCTGCGCGCCGGCCGGTTGATGTCGGCGATGTTCCCGACGGTGAACCTGCTCATCAACCTGTCGAGCGTCGGCGTGCTCTGGATCGGCGCGAACCGGGTGAGCTCCGGGCACATCCAGGTCGGCACGCTCATCGCGTACCTCACCTACCTCGTGCAGATCCTGATGTCGGTGGTGATGGCCACCTTCATGATCTCGATGATCCCGCGCGCCGCGGTTTCGGCCGACCGGATCCAGGAAGTCCTCGACACCGACCCGAGCGTCGTTCCTCCCGTCGACCCGGTGCGCGACGTCGTGACGCACGGAGCGTTGGAGTTCCGCGACGTCGGCTTCCACTATCCCGGCGCCGAGCACCCCGTGCTCTGCAACGTCTCCTTCGCGACCGCGCCCGGGCAGACCACGGCCGTCGTCGGCAGCACGGGCGCGGGCAAGACCACGCTCGCGAACCTCATTCTCCGGCTGTTCGACAGCACCGCGGGCAACGTGCTCGTCGGCGGCGTCGACGTGCACGACCTCGACCCGCACGTGCTCTGGAGCACGATCGGCTACGTACCGCAGCGGCCGTACCTGTTCTCGGGGACGGTGGAGAGCAACCTCCAGTTCGGTAAGCCCGACGCGACCGAGGACGAGATGTGGGAGGCGCTCGAGGTCGCGCAGGCCGGCGACTTCGTACGGGCCATGCCCGGAGGTCTGCGCGCGCGCATCGAGCAGGGCGGTACCAACGTGTCCGGTGGTCAGCGCCAGCGACTCTCCATCGCGCGCGCGCTCATCCGGAAGCCCGACATCTACGTGTTCGACGACTCGTTCTCCGCCCTCGACCTCGCGACCGACGCGCGGCTGCGCGCCGCGCTCGTGCCGTACACGAAGGACGCCGCGGTCGTCATCGTCGCGCAGCGGGTGTCGACGATCTCGACCGCCGACGACATCCTCGTCCTCGAAGACGGCGTCGTGATCGGCCGCGGCACGCACGACGAGCTCGTCCGTGACAACCCGACGTACGCGGAGATCGTGCAGTCGCAGATCGGCGAGAAGGCCGCATGACGATCGTCGACGACCAGCAGGAGGACGAAGAGCTCGACTTCTCCGCGCCGGAGACGCGCGCCGCCGGCCGGTGGAACTCCGCGGGCGTTCCCGGTGAGCGATCGAAGGACTTCAAGAAGTCGATCAGGCGCATGGCCAGGATGCTCGGTCCGATGTGGGTGGTCCTCGGCGTCGTCGTCGCCGTCGCGGTCGCGAGTGCCACCCTCAACGTGTTCGGCCCCCGCGTGCTCGGCCATGGCACCGACATCATCGTCAAGGGCGTGCAGAGCGGGAAGGGCATCCGTTTCGCCGCCTTGCACACCACGCTGTTCCACGCGGTCGAGCTGTACGTCGCGTCGTCGGGGTTGGCGATCATCGCGGCGTACATGCTTGCCGGTGTCATCCAGCGGCTCATGTTCAAGCTGCGCTCGGATGTCGAGGACAAGGTCAACCGGCTGCCCCTGAGCTACATCGACAAGCAGTCGCGCGGCGACCTGTTGAGCCGGGTCACCAACGACATCGACAATGTCGCGCAGAGCCTGCAGCAGACACTCAGCCAGATGCTCACGTCGGTGCTGTTGCTCATCGGCACCGCGGTGATGATGTTCACGATCTCGCCGTTCCTCGCGGTGGTCGCACTCACGACGGTGCCGATCTCGATCTGGGGTATGCGCGCGATCGCGGCGCGGTCTCGTCCGAAGTTCATCTCGCAGTGGAAGCAGACCGGTCTGCTCAACGCGCAGATCGAGGAGACCTTTACCGGGCACGCGGTCGTGAAGAGCTTCGGCCGCCAACACGAGGTCGAGCAGCGGTTCCGCGACACCAACGACGAGCTCTACGAATCGTCGTTCGGCGCGCAGTTCATGTCGAGCCTGATGCAGCCCTTCACGATGTTCATGGGCAACATCCAGTACGTGATCGTCGCGATCGTCGGCGGTCTGCGTGTTTCGACCGGCGCCATCACGATCGGCGACATCCAGGCGTTCATCCAGTATTCGCGCCAGTTCTCGATGCCGCTGACGCAGGTCGCGTCGATGATGAACGTCTTCCAATCCGGCATCGCGTCCTTCGAGCGCGTCACCGAGTTCCTCGACGCCGACGAGCAGAGCGCGGAGGCGCCCGCGACCGTGAACGCGCCGCCGGTGCGCGGCCGCGTCGAGTTCCGCGACGTGACCTTCTCGTACGACCCCGACCGCCCGCTCATCGAAAATCTGTCGCTCGTCGCCGAGCCCGGCCAGACGATCGCGATCGTCGGCCCCACCGGCGCGGGCAAGACGACGCTCGTGAACCTCATCATGCGGTTCTACGAGCTCAACAGCGGTGAGATCACGCTCGACGGTCGCAACATCGCGTCGATGCCGCGCTCCGAGCTGCGCTCGAAGATCGGCATGGTGCTCCAGGACACGTGGCTCTTCGGCGGGAGCATCCACGACAACATCGCGTACGGCAACCCCGACGCGACCGAGGAGCAGATCTTCGAGGCGGCGCGCGCTACGTACGTCGATCGCTTCGTGCACTCGCTGCCCGACGGTTACAACACGCTGATCAACGAAGAAGCCGACAACGTGAGTGCGGGCCAGAAGCAGCTGCTGACGATCGCGCGCGCGTTCCTCGCCGATCCTGCGATCCTGATCCTCGACGAGGCGACGAGCTCGGTCGACACGCGTACCGAGGTGCTGATCCAGGAAGCGATGAACGCGCTCCGCCACGAGCGCACGAGCTTCGTGATCGCGCACCGCCTATCGACGATCCGAGGCGCGGACGTGATCCTCGTGATGGAGAACGGACGCATCGTGGAACAGGGATCGCACAGCGAGCTGCTGAACCGCGACGGCCCGTACTTCCGGCTGTACAACTCGCAGTTCGTCTCCGCCGCCGTCGACATCGACGCCGAGGTCGCGTAGGCAGTCGTGGTGTCGCGCCTCGGCGCGCCGGGTACACCCGACGTCCGTACGTCGACGTCAGGAGGTGCGAGATGCCACCGCAGGCATGGAGCGACAAGCGCGAGCGGCAGTACGAGCACATCAAGGACAGCCTCGAGGACCGCGGGCGCTCGGAAGACCTCGCCGAGGAGATCGCGGCGCGCACCGTGAACAAAGAGCGCGCGCAGCACGGTGAGGCGAAGGAAGCGAGCCCGACGTCGACCGACGACATCTCCTCGGGTCGGCGCGGCGGACTGCGTTCACACCGTGGTGCAGGCGGACGCACGCGCGACCAGCTCTACGCGGAAGCGAAACACAAGGGAATCACGGGCCGTTCGAAGATGACGAAGGCGCAGTTGGAACGAGCCGTCGATCGCTGAGGTTCACGCTGACGCGACGTGGGTAGGCCTTGCGCCACCTCGAAAGGAGCTGATCGTCATGGGTCTCGTCCTCTTGATCCTCTTGATCGCGTTGTTGCTCGGTGGCCTCGGATTCGCGGCACACATCTTCTGGCTCTTCGCCGTGATCGTCGCGATCGCCTGGCTCGCGGGATTCGCGTTCCGTTCGGGCGAAGGCACGCGCTGGTACAACCGTTGACCCCTTGCGGAGGAGAAACGACATGACTCCGAGCGATTCGACCCGGCCGACCGGCCGCACGCGCGAGACCGAGCGCGAAGACGCGCAGACGAAGGCGCACGCGGACCGCGAGCCCACGCCCGAGGAAGAGAAGCTGGCCGAGAAGAACCAGCTCGACCCCGAGGCGGCGAAGAACTACGAGGACATGGCCGAGCGCGGCGCCAACCAGAAGGGCGAAGGCCGTATCGACTAGATCCGATTTCCGAGGATCAACCTCAGCGAGGCCCCGCCGCGATCAACGGCGGGCCCTCGACGCGTTCGTCGGCCCACGGTTACGCTGCCGCCACTGTCGGTGGGGCCGGCACTGGGGGACGTGGGGGATATGCGAGCACATCGTCGGGCGGCGGGCTCGTTCGCGGGGATCGTCGCGCTGGTCGCGGCGATCACGGGTGCCGGTGTCGTGCCGGCCGGAGCCGCGACGGCCAAGGCGCCGAGCATCACGGTCACACCGCACACCGCCCTGAAGCCCGGGCAGACGGTCAAGGTCGCGCTCACGGGCTTCGGCCACAAGCGCGACGTGGTCGCGATCGAGTGCCTGAAGGGCACGACCGATCCGGCGGCCTGCGACATCGGCAACTACGTCGAAGGCACGACCGACGCGGCGGGAGCCCTCACGCTGAAGTTGACCGTGCATCGCACGCTGCTGGGCGACGACGGGTTCGCAGACTGCGTGAAGGTCGCGTGCGAGGTGCTCGCATCGCCGGGCTCGGTGTTCAGCACTGCGACGACCGCATCGATCGCATTCGATCCGAAGGTTCCACTTCCCAAGACGTCGTTGACCACGAAGCCCGCGACGAAGCTGCTCGACGAGCAGACCGTCAAGGTCGCAGGCAGTGGCTTCGTTCTCGCCAAGAACCCAAACGACGGTGTTCAGATCGAAGAGTGCATCACCGTCTCGTTGCTCTGTGGCACGGGCACCTTCGTCTCTGCATCGGGCAGCAAGGGAACGTTCTCGACCGTGTTGAGCGTTCGGCGTGAGATCTCGAACGGGCTGGGAGCCCGGTTCGACTGCGCGAAGAAGCCGGGCGCGTGCGAGCTCGTGGCGTTCGACGAAACCGACGTCGACTACCACGCGATCGCCCCGCTCGCGTTCGACGCGAGCGTGCCGCCTCCGCCGCCGGCGGCGCTCGTCGTGAAGCCGTCGACGAACCTTCCGTACTACGCGCGCGTGAACGTGACCGGAAAGCACTTCAATGCGAACGACTTCCTGTTCATGCTCGAGTGCGCAGGGAGCGATTTCAGCGAGTGCGCGTTCTTGCAGACCCTCGCGCAGTCGGACTCCGGCGGAGCGTTCCAGGCCACCCCGCTTCTGCAGCGCAAGATCCCCGATCTGCTCGACCCGACCGGACCGACCGTCGATTGCGCGAAGGTGAAACCGGCGTGCTTCCTTCTCGTCGAGGACTCGGCCGGCGACAACGCGATGGCGAACCTCTCCTTCGACCCGAAGGCGCCGGTGCCGCCGCCGCCCGCGCTGACCGTTACGCCCGCGGCGCCGTACCGCGACGGCGAGATCCTGCACCTCAAGGGCACGAACTTCCCGCCGTCGGCGGAGTACTCCACCAGCGAGTGCCTAGTTGGTCCCCGTGACGGCGTGTGCCTCGGTACCGAGGACGGCTCGGGGGTCACGACGGCGAAGGGCGCGCTGTCGACGACGTTCCCGGTGGCGCGCCGGTTCGACGAGGACGGCACCAACCTCGACTGCGCCAAAGCCAACGTGACCTGCACGCTCGAGGTCGACAGCGAGGGCGGGGTGACCACATCGATCCCACTGACGTTCACGTCGGGTGCCGGAGCCGTGGCCGCGCCCGCGGCGCGGCTTCGGCGCATGCCGGCGCGCTCTGCGTGGCTTGCGAACGCCAGGTCGCGTGCAGCGATGGCGCGCGCGGCGGTCCCGAGGCTGCATCTCGCGGACGCGTTGCGCTGACCGCGCGGGTGCACCAGTCGCGCGACCCGGCGTGCGACATTTGACGGCATGAGCACCGGCGAGCTCGTCGCGCGCATCGGGCTCGGCCTCGCGCTTGCGTTCGCGGTCGGTTTCGAGCGCGAGCTGCGCGGCTCATCCGCGGGCGATCGCACCTTCTCGTTGATCGGCGCCGCGACCGCCGCGCTCACCGCGGTGTTGTACGCCTCGTCGCCCCAGGCGCTCGCCGGTGTGATCACCGGCATCGGGTTCATCGGCGCGGGCGTCGTGCTGCACACCGAGAACACGATGGTGCGCGGAGTCACGACGGCATCGGCGATCTTCGCGACGGCGGCGATCGGCGTCGTCGTCGGGACCGGTCACTTCGTCGTCGGCACGCTCACCGCGCTCGGGGTGCTGCTCGTGCTGGAGCTGCGCTATCTGCCGGGTCTGCGGTGGCTCGATGCACGGCGGTACGCGTCGTCGTTCCGCCCGGATGACGATCCACCGGCGCCGCGGGGCGCACGCGGCGCGCCCGGTCGCTCGTGACCGCGGCCGCCGCGATCGCGAGCAGGTTGACGACGAAGCCGGCACCGCCGACGCGCGTGGCGACCGTGAGCGTGTGCCCGGCTGCGCCGGGCGGGAGCAAGAGCACGGCCACGACGCCGAGCCCGCAGCCGGTGATCGCCGGGCAGGCCACGACGCAGAGGGTGCCGAGGAGGCGGTCGTGACGGTCGTGTCGCGTCATCTCGGCCTCGTTCCCACCCTTCGCAGGATACGGAAACGGGGGAAAATTTCGGTGAAATCGATGCAGGGAGCCGGTCCGTATAGTGGCGTGATGGTCCCAGCCCCTGTGTCTCGTCGCGCCCGGCGGACGGTCGGCACCACCGCCGCCTGCCTCGCGCTCTCGCTCTCCGTGGTCGTTGTCGCGCCCAACGCTGCTTCCGCGGCCGTGGCGCGAAGGCCCGACGTGCGGGTGCGCATCGCCGGAAACGTGCCTTCGGTCGTCGCATCGGGACCGGTGCACGCGGCGATGATCCGTGCCCACGCGGCCGGCGCGCCGCTCACGTTGAACGTGGGATTGCAGGTTCGGAACTCGGCCGAGCTCGACGACGTGATCCGCGCCGCGAGCACGCCCGGCAGCGCGTCGTACGGCCATTACCTGAGCGCCGCGGCGTACGCCGCGCGCTACGCGCCGACGAGCGCGTCCGTCGCGTCGGTCGAGCAGTGGTTGCAGGCGGCGGGGCTGCGCGTCACGTCGGTCTCGCCCGACCGGCTACTCGTGAGCGTGCAAGGGAGTACCGACGCGATCGAGCGCGCGTTCTCCGTGTCGGTCGGCGACTACCGCGAAGGTGCGCGCGACTTCTACTCGAACGACGTCGCGCCCGCGGTGCCCGCGTCACTCGGCATTCGCTGGATCAGCGGACTCGACGACTACGCGGTCGCGCGTTCGTACGCAGTGGCCGCGGTGCGCGGCGGCGGCTTCTTCCCGCACGACTTCCAGACCGGTTACAACACCGGCGGTCGCACGACGACTCAGGGGATCGGCTTCACGCTCTGGGGCGCGCCCGTCCAGCAGAGCGACCTCACGACGTTCGCGACGCACACGACCACGACCCCGCTCGTGATCAGCGCGCCCGGCGCGAACGGCCTCGACTTCATCCCGTGCTCGCAGTCGGCGTGCACGTTGGGCGGCACCCAGGACGGCGACGTCGGCGAGCTCGACGAGACCGCGCTCGACGTCGAGTCGGCGCACGGCATCGCACCGGGCGCGCACCTCAAGTACTGGCTCGCGAGCACCTCCGACGGTCACCCGTTCGTCGCATCGCTCGAGAACGCGGTGAACGCAGCCGCGAACGACACCGCGGTGAAGGTCGTGTCGAACAGCTGGGGGATTCCGTCCGACGGATTCGATCCGAACATGGACGCGTCGCTCCAGCACGCGGCTGCGAGCGGCAAGACGTTCTTCTTCTCCACCGGCGACCTCCCCGAGATCAGCTATCCGGCGACGAGCCCGTACGTCGTCGCAGTCGGCGGCACCACGCTGAACCTCGCGAGCGGTTCGTTCGCGTACCAGTCGGAGTCGACGTGGAGCGCGGCCGGGCGCGGGTGCTCGTCGGTGTTCGCGCGGCCGTCGTGGCAGACCGGAGTCGGTAGCGCACCGACGTGCAGCGGCCGGGCCGAGCCGGACGTCAGCGCCGACGCGAACCCGGCCACCGGTGCATACGTGTACTACGAGGGCGGCGCCGCGCAGATCGGCGGCACGAGCCTCGCCGCGCCGCTGTGGGCGGGCATGACCGCCGACTGGGCGCAGGCGCGCATCGACGCGAGCAAGCCCGCGCTCGGATTCGCGACACCGGCGCTGTACCTGCTCGCGAACAACCCAGCCGTGTACCACCAGATCTTCCACGACGTGACGACCGGCGCGACCGGTGGCGTGCCCGCGCGCTCGGGATGGGACGAGGCGACCGGGTGGGGCTCGCCGAACCTCGCCAAGCTGATCCAGATCGACCACGACCTCATCACGACCTCGACCTCGCTGCACTCGTCGCGCAATCCCGCGACGCTCGGCGCGACCGCGGTCACCTACACCGCGACCGTGTCGCCGACGCCGTCGGGCGGCACCGTGACGTTCAAGCGGAGCGGCGTCGCGATCGGTGGTTGCACCGGGAAGACGCTCTCGGCCGGCCACGCGAGCTGCTCGATCTTCTTCTCGCAGGCGGGTCGGTACGGGGTGTCCGTGAGCTATACCGGCGACGCGACCCACGCGGGGAACCGGGGCTCGACGATCACGCAGGTCGTCGGCCCGGTGCCGCCGCCGCCCGCGGGCTACTGGATGGTCGGCTCGACCGGCGCGGTCTACGGCTTCGGTCTGTCGAAGTGGCACGGCAACGCGCCGACGACCGGGGTCACGCATCTCGAGCCCGCGCCTTCACGGCAGGGCTACTACGTGGTGAACCGCGCCGGGCAGGTGTTCGCGTTCGGATCCGCGCACAGTCTCGGCAACGCGAGCGGACTCGCGGCGGGCGAGACGGTGTCGAGCCTCTCGGTCACGCCGAGCGGCAACGGCTACTGGCTCTTCACGAGCCACGGACGCGCGTTGACGTTCGGCGACGCGCACTTCTACGGCGACATGTCGTCCGTCGCGTTGAACCAACCCGTGATCGGGTCGGTCGCGACGCCGACCGGGCACGGCTACTACATGGTCGCGGCCGACGGCGGCATCTTCACGTTCGGTGACGCCGCGTTCTACGGGTCGACCGGTGCCATCCGCCTCAACCGTCCCGTCAACGGGATCGTGCCGACGCCGACGAACCGCGGCTACTGGCTCGTCGCGTCCGACGGCGGGATCTTCGCGTTCGGCGACGCCGCCTTCCACGGTTCGATGGGCGGCTCGCATCTGAACCAGCCCGTCGTCGGGATGGTCCGTTACGGCAACGGTTACTTGATGGTCGCGTCCGACGGCGGTGTCTTCGACTTCTCGACGACGAAGTTCCTCGGTTCGCTCGGTGGCGTCGCGGTCCCCGCGCCGATCGTGGGGATCGCAAGCTGATCGGCGCCCGCCCGCGCGTTCGCGCGCGGCCGACGCCGCCCGCTGCGCCGTAGCATTGGGGGTGGCTCGGGGGCACACGATGACAGCGGACGTGGGCGCGGCGCGCCCTGTGGGAACGCGACGTTTCGTCGAGCGTGGCCCGCGGCTGCCGTATCTCCCGGGGCTCGACGGGCTGCGCGCGGTGTCGGTGCTCGCGGTGCTGCTGTACCACTACCGCGACGACCGAACGTTGCTGCGCGGCGGGTTCCTCGGTGTCGAGGTGTTCTTCGTCATCAGCGGCTACCTCATCACGAGCCTGTTGCTCGCGGAGGCGCGCACGACGTACCGCGTCGACCTGCGTCAGTTCTGGGCGCGCCGCATCCGCCGGCTCTGGCCCGCGCTGCTCGCGATGATGCTCGTCACCGGGCTCCTGATCGCGGTCTTCTACCACGAGGATCTCGGCCGCCTGAAGGGCGACCTCGCGTTCGGTTTCTACGGCGAGAACTGGTGGCACATCCTCCACGGCGTGTCGTACGTCGACCTCGCGGCCGACTTCGGGAAGCGCCAGCCGTTCCAGCACCTCTGGTCGCTGGCGGTCGAAGAGCAGTTTTACGTCGTGTGGCCGCTGCTGTTCATCTTCGGCCGCTGGTTCGGGTTGACGCGCCTGCGCGCGTTCACGATCGCGCTCTGCATCTGCTCGTGGATGCTCATGGTGTGGTTCGCGTTGCACTCGAACCTGAACCACGCGTACCTGAGCACCGAGACGCGCGCGTACGGGCCGCTGTCGGGCGCGCTGCTCGCGTTCGCGTATCCACCGCGGCACCGCTCGATCGCCGCGGGCGCGCGCGCCCGGACGATCCTCGACGGCGCGGGAGCCGCTGCGCTCCTCGGCCTCTTCGTGCTCTTCGTGTTCGCGCGCCAGACCAGCACATGGCTCTATGTCGTCGGCTTCCCGCTCACCGATCTCTTCAGCGCGGTGCTCATCACCGTGATCGTGAGCCCGACCGCGACGGTCGGTCGCATGCTCGGTTCGCGGCCGCTCCAGTGGATCGGCCTGCGCTCGTACGGCATCTATCTGTGGGGCATCGCGATCTTCGAGTTCACCCGGCCGCACTTCGATCTCGACGTCGCGGGGCCGGTGGTGCTGTTCGTGAGGGTCGTGCTCGTTCTCGGTGTCGTCGAGGTGTCGTACCGCGCGCTCGAGCGGCCGGTGCGCAGCGGCGCGTTCGCGGCCGCGTGGCGCGAGCTGCGGCATTCGACGGGGGAGCGCCGGCAGCTGCTCGTGCGCCGCTGGCGCGTGGGCGCCGCGATCCTCGCGGTGACGACGCTCTTCGTCGGTGCCGCCGCGATGGCCGCGCCGGCACCGAACAACCTGCAGATCACGGGTGGGCACACGTCGGTCGGTGGGGGTGACTGCGTGCTCACCGGCAAGTGCGCGATCCCGACCGTGCCGACGACCGCGCGCCGCGGCACCACCACGACGCGGCCCGGCCACGCGCCGCCTCCGACCCAGCCGACGCAGCTCGCGTCATCGGGATGGAAGGTGTCCGCGGTCGGCGACTCCGTGATGCTCGGCGCCGCGACCAAGCTCGAGTACACGCTCACCGGTCCCACGGGCGGCGGCGTGCTCGTGAACGCGGCGGTGAGCCGGCACGCGGGGACGTGCCTGCAGGTGTTGCAGCTGTTCGCGTCACAGCACGTGCTCGCGCCGCTCGTGATCGTGCATTGCGGGAACAACGGCGCGCTCGGCGTCGACTTCGTCGATCAGGTGATGCGCATCGCCGGTCCGCAACGACACGTGATGTTCGTGTCGTTGAAGGTGCCGCGTTCGTGGGAGGCGACCGACAACGCGCAGCTCGCGCAGGGCGTGAGCCGCTACCCGAACGCGCGCATCCTCGACTGGCACAACCTCGGCGATCTGCTGAACCCGCAGAACGCGTACTTCTACAACGACGGGTATCACCTGCGCCCGCCGGGCCGGACCTTCTACGCCAATGCGGTGCTCAAGGCCCTCCAGCTCTGGCATTGGCTGTAGCCGAGCTCGGTTCGCGCGTGAGCGGAGCGAGCAGCGCGGCCTCGGCCGGCCGCTGAGGCGTCGAGGAGGACGAAGCGTACGAGCCCGACGCGCACGTGCGGCTCAGCCGCAGCCGACCGGTTCCGCGCCGACGAAGTTCGGCATCTTGAGGCCCGGCGTGCTGCCGGGGTTCGGAAACACCGTGGTGGGCGGCGGGCTCGCAGTGGTCGTCGCGGTGTGCGATCCCGGCGTGACGACACCGGTGAAGTCGGCACCGGTGACGACGACGACGTGCGCGGCCTGCGCCGTGGTGGCCGGGGTGATGACGCCGACCCCGCCGAGGTAGGCCTTGACCTGCTGCGCCTCTTGCTGGTGGCCCGCGGAGTAGCGGACCTGCGTGAGCTGGTAGGCGTGGTTGTCGGCGTCTGCCGACGCGGGGCCGTTCGCGAAGCCTGCCTGCACGAGCGATTGCTGCGTCGTGCCGGCGATGCCCTTCACGCCCGAGCCGTTGAGCACCTGCACGGTGATCTGTGCGCGCGGCACGGGCTTCGTCGACTGGGTCTGCTTCGTGAAGCTGCCGAGCAGCGTGAAGATCGGTTGCGCCTGCGCGTGGATCACGATCTGCGCGTCCTGGCCCTCGACCTTCTGGAAGACCGTCGGCACCGTCAGCATCTGCACGGCGCCGGGGTTCACGCTGCGGAACGCGCGCACGAGTGAGAGGAACTGCGCGAGACCGACCTCCTTCGAGCGCTCGAGGTGCGGGACGATCTTCTCGAGGATCCTCCGCGCGGTGAGCGGGCTGCGGGCGCCGTCCTTGATCGCCTTCTGCGCCAGGCTGCGGATGAAGTACTGCTGGCGGGCGATGCGGCCGAGGTCGGAGCGCTGGTCTTCCGTCCAGTCCTTCGGGTTCGTGCCGTCACCCGCGGCGCGGTACTGGTAGTAGCGCGAGCGCGCGTACGCGAGTGCTTGCAGCCCGCCGAGCGCCCTGCAGCCCGGGTTCTTGACGTACAGACCGGTCTTCTCGTCGTACGCGGGCGCGGGGAAGAAGATGTCGACGTGACCGATCGCGTTCACGATGTCGGTGAACGCTACGAAGTCGATCTTCAGGTAGTGGTTGATCGAGACGCCGAAGTTCGACTTGATCGTGTTGATCAGCGTCGCCGGGCCGTTGCCGTAGTTGAGCGCCGCGTTGATCTTCTGGTGCCCGTGGTCCGTGATCGAGACCCATGTGTCGCGCGGGATCGACACGAGGAAGCCCTTCCCTGGTGCCTGCGGGTCGACGTGGGCGATCATGATCGTGTCGGCGCGATTGCCGGGCAGGTCCTTCGGCGTGCCGAAGTGATCGGCGGCGACGCTGTTGTCGTCGGTGACGAACGCGCGGCTGTCGGATCCGACGATGAGGTAGTTCGCAGGCTGTGTCGAGTCCACGTGCGCAAGCACGCCCGTCGGGATCGCTGCGACGGGCGCGCGGTTGATCTGCTCGTTCGCGAACCAGTACGCGTAGGCGAACGAGCTCGCCGTCGCGACGCTCACGACCGACAGCGCGATCACGAAGCGGATCGCGAGCACGCGCCATCCCCACGCCGGCTGCATGGCTCGACACTGTGCCAGACCCTCGGTCGCGCGGCCCGCTGCGAACCTGAGAGGAAGAAAAACGGCGGGGGAGTGGCGACGGTGGGGTTTCACCACTCGTCCCGCCGGAAGTCAAGGTAAGGAACCCCAGATGAAGAAAAGGTGAGAGGTGCCTTCGGCCCTCAGGCGGGCTGATCAGGGGGAACCGACGCGCGCTCGGTCACCGAATAACGTCGTGCACGGTGAAACCCGCCCTGAAGCACCTGGCCTTCTTCCTGGTGATCGTCGTGCTCGGCGGCACGGCGATGGCGGGTGCCCTGGCGTTCGCGGTGCCGACGACGCGCTCGCTCGCGTTCGACACCACCAGCGAGAGCGCGGTCACGCCCGTGCTGCGGGCGCTCGAGCAACGCTCGATCATCCTCGACCGCTACGGCAAGCCGATGCAGGTGCTCTACGCCACGGAGGATCGTGCGCCGGTCACGCTGCGCGACGTCTCGTCGGCCGCGGTCTCGGCGGTGATCTCGATCGAGGACCGCACGTTCTTCTCGCACCGCGGCATCGATCCCAAGTCGATCCTGCGCGCGTTGTTCAAGGACGTGCACAGCGGTGAGGTGCTGCAGGGCGCGTCGACGATCACGCAGCAGCTCGTGAAGAACACGCTGATCGACAATCCGAAGCGCGACCTGAAGCGCAAGGTCCGCGAAGCCGTCCTCGCGATCCGGCTCGAAGAGACCTACACGAAGAACGACATCCTCGAGCGCTACCTCAACACGGTCTACTTCGGCCGCGATGCGTACGGCATCCGCGCCGCGTCGGAGCGCTACTTCGAGGAGCAGCCGTCGCAGCTGTCGATCCCACAGGCCGCGCTGCTCGCGGGGATGATCTCGGCGCCGTCGGGCTACGACCCGGTCCTGCACCCGCAGGCGGCGCGCGCCCGCCGACACCAAGTGCTCGTCGCGATGCACGAGACGGGTGTCATCGGCGACGCCGCGGTCAAGCTCTACGACAAGGTGCCGCTGCCGACGCACACGTACAACGCCGCGAACACGGCGCCGCAGAGCTACTTCGTTTCGGAGGTCGTGCAGCGCCTGCTCGCCGATCCGCGTCTCGGGCCCGACCTGCCGACCCGCCGCAACCTCATCTACCACGGCGGCCTTCGCATCACGACGACCTACGACCCGACCCTGCAGTACCAAGCCGAGCAGGCGGTGAAGACGACGATCGCCGCGGCCGCGCGCCAACCGAACATCCCGGTCACCGGCGCGCTCGTCGCGATCGACAACTCGAACGGCGCGGTGCGCGCGATGGTGAGCGGGAGCGGCGACGAAGCCGGGCAGGGATACCTCGCGCAGCAGTTCAACTACGCGACGGGCTCGAACCGCCAGGTCGGATCCTCGTTCAAGGTGTTCACGCTCGCGACCGCGCTCGAGAACGGTTACTCGCCGGACGACACGATCGACGGGTCGTCCGGTTGCACGATCCCGCCCGGGCTCACGAACGACGGCAAGCCGTACTCGCCCGGCGGGGAGGGCGGGGGCGTGATGACGCTGAAGCACGCGATCACCGACTCGATCAACTGCGCCTTCGTCCACCTGATCGTGGCGCTCGGCGCGGACCCGACCGACCCGAACAACCTGAACGCCGAAGGCCCCAAGCGCGGGCAGGCGGGGCCGCAGAAGGTGATCGACGTCGCGCACCAGATGGGTGTGACGAACCCGAACCTCAAGCCGTACACGTCGCTCACGCTCGGCACCGAGGGCGTGTCGCCGCTCGACATGGCGTCGGCGTACTCGACGCTCGCGAACGACGGCGTGCACAAGCCGCCGGTCTTCTACACGAAGGTGCAGGGACCCGACGGCAAGATCGTGTTCCAGATCGGACCGAACGGCGATCACCCGAAGCAGGTGATGCCGGTGAACATCGCGCGTACCGAGACGCAGATGCTCTTCGGTCCGGTGCGCGACGGCACGGCGGCGCGCACGCTCGGCAACTTCCCGCGACCCGTTGCCGGCAAGACGGGCACCACCGACGAGAACGTCGACGCGTGGTTCGTCGGCTATTCGCCGCAGATCACGACCGCGGTGTGGATGGGCGATCCCGCGGGTGAGATCTCGATGAACCCCTTCTTCGGCGCGGAGGTGTTCGGCGGCACGATCCCCGCCCGGATCTGGGACGCGTTCATGACCGAAGCGCTGGCGCCGCTGCCGGTCGCGCAGTTCGCCGAGCCCGACGAGTCGTTCTGGCCGCCGCACGAGTACATCGCGATGACGGGACGCGACACGGCGCCACCGCCACCGCCGCCGACGACGGTCGCACCGACGACGGTTCCGACCACCCAGCCGACGATCACCACGAACCCGAAGAAGAATCAGCCGAAGCCACCGCATACACCGACGACGGGACACGGACCATGACCGCGCGCGCCGAGCTCGAGGCGCTGCTGCGCGTCCAGGAGCGTGATATCACGCTCGACCGCCTTCGCTACCGCCGCGCGTCGTTGCCCGAGCGCGAGGCACTGCGCGAGCGGCACGCACGCGCGACCGAGCTGACGGCGCGCGCGAACGCCGTGCGCACGAATCGTGACGGCGCGCTCGCGGAGGAACGGAGGCTCGACGACGAGGCGCAGGGTCTCGCGGCGAAGGCGAAGCAGGTCGACAGCAAGCTCTACTCGGGCACGGTCTCCTCTCCGCGCGAGCTCCTCGACATGCAGGCCGACATCGCGCAGCTCGACACGCACCGCGGCCAGATCGAGGAGCAGGAGCTCGAGGTGATGGAGCGGCGCGAGACGCTCGACGCGGAGCTCACCGCGCTCGAAGGTGATCTCGCCGGAATCGCGTCGGAGGTCGCGGAGCTGCAGTCGCACCTCGCGGTCGCGGAGGGCGAGCTCGACGGGGAGATCGGCGCCGAAGAGGCGGCGCGCGCGGGGGAGGCCTCGGTCATCAGCCCCGCGTTGCTCGCCGACTTCGACCGCCGGCGGCAGCAGAACCACGGCGCCGGCGTCGCCCGGCTCATCGGCGACACGTGCCAAGGGTGCCGCCTCTCCATCCCCGCGACCGAGGTCGACCGCATCCGGCACGACGCGGGTGACGAGATCGCGTCCTGCGACAACTGCGGCGCGATCCTCGTACCCTCCTCCTGAACGGCGCACGCGTTGTTCTTCTGGTACACGGCGGGGGCGGTGTTCGCGGTGTGGAACGTCTTCCAGAGCGCGGGACTCGACTTCCGTGCCGTCGCGCTCGGCGCGCTGCTCCCGCTCGTCATCGATCTCCCGGTCGGGCACCAGGCGTTCGCACACAGCCTGCTCGCGCCGGTCGCGCTGCTCACGCTCGTGATGCTCGCGACGAGCGGACGCGGTCACCGGCTCCTGCGCCGGCGCATCATCGGCCTGCCGATCGGTTGGTTCTGCGGCATCGCGCTGTCGGGCGCGTTCGCGTCGCAGCACCTGTTCTGGTGGCCCGCGTTCGGCGCCGACTTCGGCCACGACGCGCTGTTGCCCGCGGTGCCGGTGATCGCGATCGAGGAGCTGCTCGGGCTGCTCGCGCTGCGCTGGATCTGGGTGCGGTTCGGACTGCGCTCGCCGGCGCGCCGGCGCGACCTTGTGCGCCGGGGCCGGCTCGTGGTGGCGGGCTCGTGATCGTCTTCGTGCGGCACGGGCAGACCGCGGTGAACCGCGAGGGTCGCTTCCAGGGGCGACTCGATCCGCCGCTCACCGAGCTCGGTCTCGAGCAGGCGCGGCTCGTCGCGAAGAGCCTCGTCGGCTGCGGCGCCGACCTCGTGCTGACGAGCCCGTTGCAGCGCGCGTCCGATACCGCGCGCGCGATCGCCGAGGCCGTCGGTATCGCGGTCGAGGTCGACGAGCGGCTCGTCGAGGTCGACTACGGCGACTGGGACGGTCAGCCGCTGGGTTCGGTGAGTCGCGCGCAGTGGGCGCGCTGGCGCGACGACGCCGCGTTCGCGCCGCCCGGTGGCGAGAGCCTGATCGCCGTGGGCGAGCGCGTCGCGCGTTTCTGCACGGATCGGCTGCGCGCCGACTCCTTCGTCGTCGCGGTGAGCCACGTCTCGCCGATCAAGGCCGCGGTCGCGTGGGCGCTCGGCTCCGATACGGACGCGACGTGGCGCATGCACCTCGACGTCGCGTCGGTCACGCGTCTCGACCGCCGCGGCGACGGCCCCCCGTTGCTCCTCACCTACAACGAGACGTCACACCTCCGGGCTTGAGCCCGAAAGTCGGCGGCCGCGCACGAATGCCCCAACCGTGGCGAGGGCGCCCATGCACGGCAGCTCCGCCGGTCCTTCACGTTTCACGAGCAATCAGTACCGCTCAGAGGGATCGACGGCTCGCCAGTCGCGGGTTCCGCGCGCGGTTGGACCCAGCGCAGACGGCGGGTCAGCCGGTGACCGCGACCGGGATCGTGCGGCGCGCGGGGAGCGAGGTGGAGCCGGTCGCGTCGACGATCACGCGGCCCTCGCCGGGGCCGTCGGCGACGGGCATGCCGAGCGCCTCGAGCAGTGCGAGATCGTCGGACGCGGGGCGGCCGTTCGTCGTGAGGTAGTTGCCGACGATCAGCGCGTTCGCACCGGCGAGCAATCCGAGCGCCTGGAGCTCGCCGAGCACGCGTTCGCGTCCACCCGCGAGCCGCAGCCACGCACGCGGCAGCACCAACCGGAACAGCGAGATCGCCTGCAGTGCCTCGCGCGGCGACAGCACCGTCGAGTCCGAGAGCGGCGTGCCCGGCCGCGGATCGAGCAGGTTGATCGGCACTTCGCACGGCTCGAGCGCGGCGAGCTCGAACGCGAAGTCGATGCGCTGCGCGAGCGTCTCGCCCATACCGAGGATGCCGCCGCAGCACAGCTCCATCCCCGCGTCGATCGCGCGGCGCGCGGTGGCGACACGGTCGTCGTAGGTGTGCGTGGTGCAGATCGACGGGAACACCGCGCGCGACGCCTCGAGGTTGTGGTTGTAGCGGCGCACGCCGGCGGACGCGAGCCGCGCCGCCTGCTCGTCGTTCAGCAATCCGAGTGAGCACGCGACCTCGAGGCCGGTCTCGTCGCGAACCGCGTGCACCGCGTCGATCACCTTGCGTAGCAATCGCTCCTCGGGGCCGCGCACCGCGACCACGATGCAGAACTGCGTCGCGCCCGCCGCTCGCGTCGCGTGCGCGGCGGCGAGCACCTCGTCGAGGTCGAGGAACGCGTACACGTCGACGTCGGTGGCGAACCGCACCGACTGCGAGCAGAACGCGCAGTCCTCCGGGCACGCGCCCGACTTCGCGTTGATCAGGCTCTCCAGCTCGACCGCGGCACCCATGTAGTCGAGCCGGACTCTGTGGGCGAGCGCGACCAACGACGGCAGCTCGTCGAGTGGCAGCGCGGCCACCGCGTCGACCTCGGCGCGCGTCAGCGGGCGCCGCTCCTCGAGCAGGGCGTGTTCGGCGGTTGCGAGGGGCATCCGCGCCTCCGTGGTTCGCGTCGGCTGCGGCGCGGTCGGCGCCCGGGTCGGGGCATCGTATTGCCGAGGGCCCCGTCTGCCACACTCTCCGGGTGGCGGTGGACGTTTTCCGGCCTCAGAGTGTCGGCCGTGCGGTGCGCACCGCCTTCGTGCTGGGCGTGCTGCTCGTTCTCGGGATCGTCGCGGGCGTGGGCGCGTACCACCAGTTCAACGCGCTCGTCGGCGACAACACGAAGGATCAGCTGAGCCGCTACCTCGACGATCACCAGCACTGGACCGCGCACCCGAGCGGGGCCGGGTTCAAGGCCGACTTCCCGGTCGAGGGCACGCGGCAGACCGAGCAGGTCGCGACCGGCTACGGGACGGTCACCGCGCAACGCGACGGCGCGCTCGTCGACGACGAGATCGACTTCCAGATCGCGTGGCTCGACCTTCCCGCGAGCGCGCCGCCGGGTTCGGCCAACCTGCTCACGGCACTCGTCGGCGCGCAGGTTCGCCAGTACCAGGGCACGCGCATCGCGCTCGACGCGCCGGGCAAGCTCGGTCGTGCGATCACGCGCGACTTCGTCTTCAAGAACGTCGACTCGACGGGGACGACGCGTTATTACGACGAGCGCATCGTGCTCGACTCGCACAAGGTGTGGATGGTTCGGATCGTGTCGCGCGTGCGGCGCGACGAAGCGTTCCGGCAGTTCGCGGCGACGTTCAAGTTCGCGAGCTAGCCGCCGACCAGCCCGTCCCACGACCAGCGCGGGATCGTCAGCCCGTCGGGTACGTCGGCCGCGGAGTGGTGGTAGCGCGCCATCGTGGTCGTCGTCGCCCAGGCGAAGTAGTCGTGCAACACCTGCCGAAGTCGCGCGTCGTCCGCGAGGCCGGTGTCGGCGAGCGCCGCGTCGAAGCAGTCGATCCCGCGCCGGTCCATCTCGTCGTGCTCGCCGTTGCCGCTGTGGATGCGCACGACCGCCGTCTCGTCGCCGTACTCGGTCGAGAACGTCGTCGGTCCGCCCAACGCCTCGGCCCAGTACGCGGCCAGGCGTTCGGTGTGATCCGGATGGAAGCCGTGACTGAAGGCGTGAGCGACGATCTCGTCGGCCAGCACGCGCTCGTGCCACGCGTGGGCGAGTGCGAGCAGGCCGTCGATGCCGCCCGCCGCGTCGTACACCGTCTGCACGCCGTCATCATCGCCCTTTTCCGGCGGCGGCGGCGCGGGCCTACGCTCGGTTCATGCCGATTCTCGATGCCCAGCACGACTTCGCCCACCCCGTCGAAGGCGACCAGGCCTGGAGCGAGTCGTACTACTTCAACGCCTACGACCCCGTGAGCGATACCGGCTTCTTCACGCGTGTCGCGGTGCGCCCCAACGACGGGACGATGGACGCGGGCATGTCGGTCTGGTTGCCGGGCGACGAGCTCGCGCACTCGGCCGCGATCCGCGAGCAGACGTCGATGGTCGACACGGGGCTCTCCGTCGGCGGCGTCAGCTACGAGCGCGAGGAACCGCTGCAGCGCTGGCACCTCACCGCCGACACCGACGTGCTCGTGCGCTCGCTCGCGCCGGGCGCCGCCGAAGGTCATCGCGAAGCGCACCTCGTGCTCGACGCGACGTTCGAAGCGCTGATGCCGGCGATCGGTGCCGACGGCCAGGGTCGCGAAGGCGAAGGTGCGAGCGCGAAGACGCGCCAGTCGGTCGGCAAGGGCCACCTCGAGCAGGCCGGCCGTTGGACGGGTGCGATCGCGATCGACGGCACGAAGTACGAGCTCGGCGACGCGCGCGGCAACCGTGACAAGTCGTGGGGTCCGCGGCGTTGGGGCGGCACCGGCTCGCGTATGTGGCGCTGGTTCTCGATCAACATCGGCGACGACGTCCACTTCGGCGGCATCCGCATCGGCACCGACGCGGGCGATCTCCATCGCGGTTGGGTGTGGCGCGATGGCGAGCACTCGAGCATCCGCGAGTGGGACGTGCGCACGGAGCTCGCCGACGACGGCATCACACACCGCGTGAGCCACGTGCGCGCGACCGACAAGCTCGGGCGCGTGCACGAGCTGCGCGCCGACGTGTTCCGCGTCGCGCCGCACCGGATGGATCGCGGGATCCTGAACGAGGGTCTCGCGCGCTGGACCTACGAAGGTCGCACCGGCTGGGGCATCTCCGAGTACCTGCACACCCTCGACGAGAACGGCAACCCCAACATCCCGATCGAGTAGCCCGCTTCCACGGGCCCCCGGTGGTACTGCGTTGTCGGCGTATAGCCGAACAACGCAGTACCACTACACCGGTTCGGCCTCGATCGCGAAGTAGTCGGTGTAGCGGCGGGAGCGATCGCGCAGCTCGCCCTCGGAGAGCTCGGTGTCGGCGAACGTGTAGGTGTGCGTGCCGTGCTCGTCGGACGGGTGCGCCGCGAGGAACGCGCGCATGCGTGCTTCGGCATCGGCTTCGAGCTCGAGCCCGAGGCGTTCGTAGATCGTGCGGATCGTCGTGAACGGGTCGGCCATGAACGCGCGGAACTGCACGTCGACGACGCGATCCGGCTTCACCGTGCCGTCGTCGCGCGCGGTCACGGAACGGTCGAGCCCTTCGATCACGTAGTCGGCGAACTCCGACGCGGCGTCGGGGATCGTCGACGAGTCGCTCCCGATGCGGCGCAGCAGCGCGACGAGCGAGCTGAGCGACGAGATGATGCGCACGGGATCGCGGTGCGTCTGCACGAGCAACGCGTCGGGGTACTCGTGCAAGAGGTCGGCAAGACACCAGATGTGCGCGGGCGACTTGAGCACCCACCGCGCCGCGGGATGTCGCGATTGCAGGTGCTGGAGGTAGATGCGGTGCCAGCGGTACGCGGGCGCCATGTCGGCTTCGTCGACGATCCACTTGCCGTACGACGGCACCCGGTACTGCGTCGGGAACATGATGCTGCGGAAATCGCTCACGGTCATCCGCACGCATTCCTGCGGCAGCCGCGCGCCCATCGGGTGCATCGCGAGGAAGCCCGGGATGAGCAGCTCGACACCGGCCGTCGTCGCGTCGACCTCCGCGATGCGCGGGTCGGTGTCGTAGGTCGCGCGCTCGGGCGGCGGGCAGGGTCGGTCGACCTCCCACGTCAGCGGCACACGGTTCGCGGGATCCTGCGCGAGCAGGTCGTGCAGGATCGTCGTGCCGGTACGGCCCTGGCCGACGATCACGATCGGCGGGCGCACGTCGACGGACGCGATCTCGGGATGCTGCTTGCGGTAGTCGATGATGCCGAGCCGGTTGGCCAGGTACATCGTCGCCTCGCCCTGCGCGATCTGGAATCCGAGCTCGTTGAGTGCCCCCTCGGACGCGAGCGAGTCGGCGAGTCGTTCGAGGCCTTCCTGCCACGAGTCCTCGCCGAAGTCGGAGAGGCCGGTGGCGGCGCGCGCGTCGTCGACGACCTTCTGCGTGTCGATGCGGACGCTCACGCGAACCTCGTTGCAGTCGTCATGAAGCGAGATGTTGCCATCGAAAGTGGGCTTCGCGTGGTCTGGCACACTTCGGCGCGTGATCATCGTGTGGCGCCGCCGTGACCGAGCGCTTCGAAAGCGGCTGTCGCAGGGCGAGGATCTCTCCGGCGCGAACCTCGAGCACGCGCAGCTCGCGCGGCTCGACATCCCGCGCGCGCGGCTGCGGGGCGCGAACCTCACCCAGGCCGATCTCCGTCGCGTCGACCTGCGCTGGTCGGACCTTCGCAGTGCGCGGCTGAAGGGCTCGCAGCTCGACGGCGCGCTGCTCGACGGCGCGAACCTCACCGGCGCCGACCTGCGCGACGCGACGCTGACCGGCTCGGTCTTCGAGGGGGCGCGGCTCGGCGGTGTGCGCCTGCGCGGCGCGGTCTGGAACGAGACGACCGTGTGGCCGCGCGGCTTCGAGCCGCACGACAGCAACTGAGCTTCTTGTCCTCTGGTCGGGCTCGCACGCTTCGCCGTCCCCGACCCGTCAGCCCCACGTCGGGGCCGGCCCGCGAAGCGACCCGCCCGTTCTTACCGCTGCGACAGCCGGCCCGCGCCGCCGTCGCCACGACCGCGCCGACCGCGACCGAAGGGCCACCAGCGCCGTGCGCCGGTGCCGCCTTCGACATCGCGCGCCGCGTCGAGCTCCGCGTGGTTCACGATGTCCTCGGCCTCGTCGAGCACGGCTTCGATGTCGTCGGGAGACTCGTCGGGCTCGGCCTCGACCGGCGTGCGTGTGAGCTCGCCCACCTCGAACGTCCCGTCGATCAACGACGACTCGTACTTCGGACAGTCGTCCGGGCACTTCCAGGGTGCCTCGGGCGCGAGGTCGAGGATGCAGAACCGCGCCGTCTCACCGCCCGGGTAGCTCCGGCTCGAGAAGTGCCGGCAGTCCTCGCGCATGGCCATCGGAACTCCGTTCTCCGCCAAGACGGGCGGGTCGCTTTGCGTCCCGCCCGAACCGGGAACTGAGGCGTCCGGAGCGGCGAGCGGAGCGAGCGCGACCGACTCCCTCAGACGGGACCCGAGGCTCCTGACGCGACCATCTGCACGACGGTACCCGCGGTGTGCCCGGCGACCGATCCGTGGAACGGCGCGTCACCGAACGCGAACACTCCGCCGTCGGCCGCGGCGAGCCAGTAGCCGCCGTTGTCGGCCGGGGTGCGGGCCATGCCGACGATGGGCTGGTTCAGTCGCATCGAGCCGGTCGAACCGTGGAAGGGCGCGTCGCCGTAGGCGAAGATCCCGCCGTCGGACGCGACGAGCCAGTAGCCGTGGCCACTCGCGGTCGGGGCCATCGCGACGATCGGCTGGTTCAACCGCAGCCGGCCGGCCGAGCCGTAGAAGCGCGCGTCGCCGAACGCGAAGACGCCGCCGTCGCGCGACGCGAGCCAGTAGCCCTTGCCGGTGGGCGTCGGCGCGAAGTCGACGATGCGCTTGTTGAGCATGAGCCCGCCGGTGCCGCCGTAGTAGCCCGCGTCGCCGAACGCGAAGATGCCGCCGTCGCCACCGATGAGCCAGTAGCCCTTGCCGCTCGGCGTGCTCGCGATGGCGGTGATCGAACGGGTCAACGCGAGACCACTGAGCGATCCGAGGAACTTCGCGTCACCGAAGGCGAAGACGTCGCCCTGGTTGTTCGCGAGCCAGTAGCCCTGGCGGTCGGGCGTGAGCGCCATGCCGACGATCGGCGCGCTCAGGTTGTGCACGAGGAGGCTGCCGAACCACGACGAGTCGAGCGTGTAGACCGCGCCGAGGTTGTCGAGCACGTCGTAACCGCCGGCGGGCGCGGCGTGCGACTCGACCGCAGCGGGGCGCGCCGACGGCGCGGCCGCGCTCCGAGTCGTCGCCGACGCGGGACCGGCGGTACCGGCGAACGACGCGACGACGGCGACGCTCGCGAGCACCGCGGCGGCGGCGCGGGGCAGGGCACGGTTCACGCTTCGACCTCCGCATCGGGCGGCTTGTTGGCGGGCACGGTATCGCCCACCCCGGACTCAATCGGCACAAGGCGGACGAGCGTGAGGGTCAGCGCTACCGCCACCGCCACGGGCACCAGCCACCAGGCCGGGACGCCGTGGTGGGCCAGCAGGCCGCAGAGGCCCAGGGCGGCGGCACTCACGACCGCGAGGCGCCAGTCGTCGCCGACGACGAAGTCGTACCAGAAGGCACCGAAGGCTCGGATCCGCTTCATGTCGCCACGGCGGCGAGCCGCGCCGCCTGGGTCGCGCGGGCCCGCAGTAGCGCGACCGACGCGAACGCGAAGGCCGCGTAGAACGCGAGCACGCCGAGGATCATCACGTCGGCGCCCGGCCAGTGCGCGCCCGCGCCCTCGGCGCCCCAGAACGTGCCGAACGTCGTGAGCATGAGCCCGACCGCGAACTTCATCGTGTTCTCGGGGACGCGACTCAGGGGGCGGTGCACGACGACTCCGACCGCGGTGACGACCACGAGCGCGGCCGCCGCCGCCAGGATCGTGAGCGTGAACTCGTGATGCGCGGCGCCGAAGGTCACGACGATGAACGCGACCTCGAGCCCTTCGAGGAACACGCCCTTGAACGACAGTGTGAACGCGTACCAGTCGACGCCCGCGTCGTCGCGCTCGGCGCGGCTCGCGTTGCCGACGGCGCGCGCGTAGATCGCGTCTTCGTCGTGCAGCGGCAGGTAGCCCGACGCGCGCAGGATCGCCTTGCGCAACCACTGCAGTCCGAAGACGAGCAGCAGGAAGCCGACGGTCACGCGCAGCGCGCCCAACGGAAGGCGCGTGAGCGCCGGACCGATCGCGGCGACGACGGCGGCGAGCGCGACGAGCGCGGCGGCGATGCCGAGTCGCACGGAGCGCCACCCGCGGGTCACGGCGACCGCGAGCACGATCGTGAGCGCCTCGACCATTTCGACCGCGCACGCCAGGAACGAAGCCAGGATGACGATGACGTTGCGCACTCGCTGCCTCGCGTCTCCATCCGGCAGGATCGGTGGCACCGAGCGTACGCCGTGCTCGCACGCGCGATGCTCTCGACCCACTGATGAGAGGCTGCTCATGGACCAGGCCACGTTGCGGGCGCAGTTCGACCTGACCGGCCGGGTCGCCATCGTCACCGGGGGAACCCGCGGGATCGGCCGTGCGGTCGCGGAGGGCTTCGTCGCCGCGGGCGCCAAGGTCGTGGTCGCGAGCCGCAAGCCCGACGCCTGCTCGGCGACCGAGGCCGACCTGATCGCGATGGGTGGCGAGGCACTCGGCGTGCCGCTCCACATGGGCGACCTCGACGCGCTGCCCGCGCTCGTGCAGCAGACCGTCGACCGCTTCGGCCGGCTCGACATCGTCGTGAACAACGCCGCGAACGCGCTCGCGCAGCCGATCGGACAGTTCACCGCCGACGCGTGGCAGAAGTCGTTCGACGTGAACCTGCGCGGCCCGATCTTCCTCGTGCAGGCCGCGCTGCCGTACCTCGAGGCGAGCCCGTGCGCGTCGGTCGTGAACGTGATCTCGGCGGGCGCGTTCCTGTTCTCCGCGCCGGTCGCGATGTACTCCGCGGCGAAGGCGGCCCTCATGTCGTTCACTCGCTCGCTGGCCGCCGACTTCGCACCGCGCGGCATCCGCGTCAACGCGCTCGCGCCGGGCACCGTCGACACCGACATGGTGCGCAACACCGGGCCGGAATCCGCGGCGCGCATGGCCGCCGCGAGTCACATGGCGCGTGCCGCCGATCCCGACGAGATGGTCGGGCCGGTGCTCTTCCTCGCCTCCGACGCCGCGAGCTTCGTCACCGGCCAGGTGCTCATCGCCGACGGCGGCCTCGTGCCGCATTGAGTGAATATCCGTTCCGACCAGAGCGCGCGAGCGGAGCGAGCAGCGCGGCCTCGGCCGGCGGCTGAGGCCTCAGGGAGGGCGATGCTTGCGAGCCCGACCAGAAAGCAGAGAAGTCATGGACACGGTTCGCATCGATCGCCCGAACGACGACGTGGCGGTCATCACGCTCGACCGTCCCGAGCGGCTCAACGCGATGTCGTTCGAGCTCGTCGACGACCTGCACGCCGCGCTCGACGCCGTGCACGCCGACAACTCGTGCCGCGTCGTGATCCTCACGGGCGCGGGACGCGGGTTCTGCGCGGGTCTCGACCTGAAGGCGGTCGGCTCCGCGTCGGTCTCGGCGGGCATCGGTGGCGGTCCTCGTGGCGGCATGCGCTCGCAGGCGCACATCGCCGCGCTCGTGCCGCACGTGCGCGACATCCAGCAGCCGGTGATCGCCGCGATCAACGGGCCCGCGTACGGCGGCGGGTTCGCACTCGCGTGCGCCGCCGACATCCGCGTGATGGCCGAGTCGGCGCGCATGGGCGTGCAGTTCATCAAGGTCGGCGTGTCCGGCTGCGACATCGGTATCAGCTACACGCTCCCGCGCCTCATCGGTGCGGGGCGTGCGCACGAGCTCATGCTGACGGCGCGCGACGTCGACGCGGAGGAGGCCGAACGCATCGGGCTCGTCGCGCGCGTCGTGCCCGACGCCGACCTGCTCGACTCCGCGATGGAGCTCGCGGCGACGATCTGTGGCTACAGCCCGTTCGGCGTGATCATGACGAAGGAGGTCATGCACGCCAACGTCGACGCGTCGAGCCTCGAGGCTGCGATCCACCTCGAGAACCGCACGCAGATCCTCGCGGGCACGAGCGGCGACATCGCCGAAGCCGCGCGCGCGTTCATGGAGAAGCGCCCGCCCGTCTGGAAGAAGTGATCCCTCGTCCCCGCTGGCCGAGCCCGCCGCCGACGGCCCTCGGCCGCGTGCAGCCCGCCCAGCCGGTGCTCAGGTCGTCGAGTAGCGCTCGACCGAGACCTGGCTCACGGCCGGCGTGACCTTCGACCAGTGTCCGGAGCCGGGGGTCCATCGGTAGCCGTCGAGCTCGACGGCCGAGATGCCGAACCGGCGTGCGTGCGTGACGAGCCAGGACGCGATCGTCCAGCCCCGGTGCGTTGCGACCGGCGCGCCGAACGTCACCGGTCCGAGCTCGCGCGTCATCGTCGTGGTGAGCGACGCGTCGATCGTCGGCGGTCGTGACGACGGCGTCGAGCACGCGAGCCCCGCGGGCGTCTCGCCCGTGAGCGCGCGCGCGATCACGCGCGCCTCCGGCTCCCACCCCGCGTACGCGTCGGGCGCGCCACTGCGCTGCACTTCCTGCGCGGCGGTAGTGACGGGGAGGTTCTCCCAGTTGGCGACGCGCGCGAGGTGCGTGAAGAAGGCGTTCGCCGCGTACGCGGGATCCATCACCTGCTGCGGTGTGCCCCAACCCTGCGACGGACGCTGCTGGAACAGACCGAGCGAGTCGCGGTCGCCGTGCCCGAGGTTCTGCAGCTTCGATTCCTGCAGCGCGGCCGCGAGCCCGATCGTGACCGCGTGGTCGGCGAGCCCGAGGCGCTTCGCGACCGCGGCGATCGTCGTCGCGTTCTCGGCCTGATCGGTCGACAGCGTGACGACGTCGGGCGGCGTGTCGTGCACGTCGACGCGACACGAGCTCGTCGACTTGTGCCGCACACCGCGGTAGATCGCGACACCACCGACCGCGAGCGCAACGACCATCACGACCGTGAAGATCGGAGTAAGGACGCGGCGCGGCCCGCGGCGCTGATCGTTCACGTCCCGACGAGCGTACGCGCTCCGCCGCGCTTACTTCAGCCGGATCACCATGGTGCCGGTGGCGGGGCCCTGCGGATCGACGAACAACGTCCACGAGCCGTTCGCGTCGAGCGTCACGTTCGCGATCGTGAGCGTGTTGCTACACGTCGACTGCGACGTGAGCGTGCTGCCGTCGGGCCGGCGCAGCGTGACGACGACGGCGGGACACGCGCCCGCGTCGTACGTCGAGCCCGTGATCGTCACCGTGCGCACATCACCCGTCTTGCCGTTGATGTGGTACGCCGCGTTCGTGCCCGGCGCTTCCGACGTGAAGGTCCGGATGTCCGGTCCGGGCTTGAACGGTTGCGACTCGTCGACGATGTCGAACACCTGCAGCGTCGCCTCGCCCTGATTCGTGCCGGTCGGATCGACGCGCACCGTCCAGGTGCCCGTCTGGTCGAGCACCTGCGGCTCGAGGAACGCGGTGTCGGTGCAGCTGTCGACCGGCGAGCCGAAGACGCTGCCGTTCGGGCGGAGCAACGTGAGCGTGAAGTCGCAGCCCTGCAGGTCGGCGTCGGTCACGTAGGCGGAGACCTTTTGGTGGTTCGTGCCGTGGAACGACCAGACCGCGTTCTGTCCGGGCCGCGTGAAGTCGAGGAACGCGGGCTTGCCCGAGAGGTCGGCGGTGCCGTCGTCGTCCGCGAACGTCCAGCCGTTCAACGTGAGGTCGCCGCTCGCGCTCCCGACCGGATCGATCTCGAGCGTCCAGGGACCGGCAGTGTCGAGCGTCTGCGAGTCGAGGAACGCCTTGTCGTTGCAGCCGTTCGCCGACGCGAACACGCTGCCGTTCGGGCGCAGGAGGTTGATCGCGTAGCCCGGGCAGCCCTTGATCGTCGCGCCGGTGACGGTCGCCGACACCTGCTGGCCGGCCGTGCCCGTGAACGTGTACTCGCCCTTCTGACCGGGGTCGAGCGTCGCGCTGATCGGCGCGCCGTTCAGCGTGATCGCCTTCGTCGCGTCGCTCGCGTCCCAGACCTGGAGCTTCGACGTGCCGACCGACGTGCCGAGCGGGTCGACGACGATCGACCAGATGCCGTTCTGATCGAGCGTCTGCGCGTCGAGGAAGTCGCTCTTGGTGCACGACTTCACCACGTTGCCGAACGCGCTGTTGTCCGGGCGGCGCAACGACAGCTGGAAGCACTGGGGGTAGTTCGCCTTGGTGACGAGTGCCGAGATCTTCTGACCGTTGCTGCCGTTGATGTGAACCGTCGAGTTCTGTCCGGGATTCATCGCCGGCACGGCGAACACGCTGCCGTCGTCCTTCGTGAGTCCCGTGACGTCGTTCGCGTTGTACGCCGCGAGGTTCGCGTTCCCGACGCCCGCGCCCTGCGGATCCACCACCATCGTCCAGTTACCGCTCGCGTCGAGCGTCTGCCCGTCGAGGAACGCGGTGTCCTTGCACGACGGCGCGGCGCTCCCGAAGGTGGTGCCGTCCGGTCGCACGAGCACGACTTCCACCGCGTCGCACGCGGTGCCGAACGTCGAGCCGGAGAGGATCGCGGAGATCTGCTGGCCGGTGTTGCTCGAGAAGGTGAAGCGCGCGTTCTGGCCGGGCGTCGTGATGTGCACCGCCACCGGGATCGCGTTGCGCACGATCGTGCCGACCTGATCGGTCACCGACAACGCGCGCACGGTCACGTGACCGGTGTCGGAACCCTGCGGTGTCAACACGATCGTCCACGTGCCGGTCGCGTCGAGCGTGTGCGTGTCGAGGAAGCCGTTCGCGCCGCACACGCTGGCGCCGAAGCCGAGCTGCGAGCTGTCGGGCCGCAGCAACGCGACCGCGATCGCGGGACACGCGGCACCGACGGTCGAGTGCGACAACACCGCCGACACCGACTGACCCGCCGTGCCCGCGAACTTCAGCTGCGACGGCTGGCCCGCGGTCGTGAGCCGTACGACGACGGCCGGCCCGTCGAGCGTGATGTTGGTCGTGCTCGCGGCCGCGGCATTCGTCGCGCGCGCGATGCCGGTGAGTCCGAGGATCAGCAACGCGACCGCGAGCGCGGACATCACCCGCGCTCGAGTTGGATGGCGCAAGATTTCGCTCCCCGTTCGCCCCGCGACCACGGTCGGTAGTGACAGGGTCACTGTGTAGCGGGGGCAACGGGGGTGGGTCAAGCGATCCCGAGGGAGCAGACCCCCGTTGCGCGCCCCCGACGGCTCCGTCTACCGTCATCCCACTCCGCGTGGCGGAGCCACAGCGCTGGGGGCGAACAGGGGAGCACGGCTCGGATGCGGTTCCTGCGGCGGGCGGCAGTCTGCACGGTGATCGTCGCGACGAGCGCGGTCGGCATCGGTGTGTCGACGGGCGCGGTCGGTGCCACGGCGCGCCCGAACACGCGCCGAGCCGGACCGGTCGCGCCGTTCAAGAAAACGTTCTTCGGCATGTCGATGGGCGCCGACCTCACGCAGTTGCCCGACTCGACGTTCGACTTCGAGATGAACACGATGCGCAAGATCGGCGTGCACTGGGTGCGCGCCATCATCCCGTGGGGTCTCGTGCAGCAGCACGGTCCCGACGGCGACGACTGGACGCTCGTCGACCGGCTCGTCCAGTCGGTGAAGGCGGAGGGCATGCAGCTCGACGCGATCATCGACAACCCGCCGCTGTGGGCCGGCGCGTCGCCGCCGAACGTTCCCGGGTGCACGGTCACACCGCCGTTCGACCTGCAGGCGTACGCGAACTTCGCGGCGCTCGTCGCGCAGCGCTACGGATCGGCGATGGTGAGCGCGATCGAGGTCGAGAACTCGCCGAACATCCCCGGCATCTGGCCCACGCCCGACACCTGCGACTACACGCGCCTGATGAAGGACGTGTACCCGGCGGTCAAGGGCGTCGACAAGAAGATGATCGTGATGAACGGCGGTGTCGGCGGGACGCGCACGCACAAGGGTGCGATCGCCGCCGACAAGTGGATCGCGCAGCTGTACCAGAAGGGCGCGGCCGGCACGTTCGACGCGTTGAGCTTCCACCCGTACTCGTACCCGTGCGTCCCGTCCGACGGCTGCGCCACGCGCACGTGGGGACTGCTCACGAAGGTGCGTCAGCTGATGAGCTCGAAGGGCGACGGCGCGAAGAAGATCTGGGGCACGGAGTTCGGCGCGCCGACGAGCGGCGTCGGCAACGACGGGCACGTCACCGAGGCGGTGCAGTCGAAGATCCTCGTCGACGGCATGAAGCAGTGGGCGGCGTTCCCGTGGAGCGGACCGTTCTTCGTCTACGAGTTCCGCGACAACGGCACCGACCCGACCGACAAGTCCATGTGGTTCGGGCTCGTGTCGAACGACTTCAAGCACAAGAAGCCGGCGTTCTTCGCGTACCAGTTCGAGGCGACCGGCAAGGGCACGCCCCCCTCGTAGGCGGCGTGTTGGGCGCACACGGCGCGCGTCGCGCTCAGCGCTTGTAGACGATCTCGCGCAATGTCTGGCTCGACTGCGCGAGGTACGCGACGTTGCCGTTGGGTGCGATCTGGATGTCGAGCGGGTCGCCCCATCCCGAGCCGAACGACGTCGCGACACCGGTCGTCGGGTTCACGGTGTGGAACGTGTCGCGTGCCCAGTCGGCGACGAAGAGCTGGCCCTTGTACTTGTTCGGATAGTTCGAGCCGCCCGTGTACTTCGGGCCGCCGATGATGCACGCGGTCTCGTTGTGCGGGTACGACCACAGCGGCGCGTGCGCGCCGACCCCGGTGCCGTGCAGGTGGCCGGGCGGATACACCTTCTTGCACGCGGCCTTGGTGAGCCGATCGGTCTGGTACGACGGCTGCGGCGTTGAGTGCCCGTCGCTGCCCTCGTAACAGGGCCAGCCACCGTTGCGATCGCGCTTCGGGTTCGCGCTGTGCGCGGGGAACGCGTCGAGCTCGTCGTAGTGCGTCCATCCGACGTCGCCCACGTACACCGTGCCGTTCTGCTGGTCGACGGTGAAGCGGTACGGGTTGCGTAGGCCGTAGACGTAGATCTTCGAGCGAATCGTGTTCGGATGCGCGGCGTCGAAGAACGGATTGCCGCGCACGCCGACGCCGGTCTTCGCGTCGATGCGCACGATCTTGCCGCGCAGATCGTCGAGCGATTGTGCGAACAATCCCGTCTTCTTCACCTTGTCGAGCGTGCCGTCACCCCAACCCGCGTAGAGATGACCGGCGTGATCGAATCGCAGCGCGCCGTCGGCGTGTTGCGGTGCCGACGAGTGGTATCCGGTCAGCAGCGTGACGCGCGTCGACGGCGCGGCGGCGTCGGGATCGCCGGAACGCCCACGAATGCTGATGATCTTGCCCTCGACGCTCGTCTTCGCGCCGGGTCGCGCCGATCGCACCGCGTACGTGAACATGAGATAGACGCGCCCGTTCGACGCGAAGTGCGGATCGAGCGCGAGGCCGAGCATGCCGCGCCCCTGCGCGCTGTCGACCTCGTGCGTGAGGTCGAGGAACACGTGTTTCACACCGCGGTGGTACACGTCGACGACGCCGGTCTTGCGCGCGACGAAGATGCGACCGTCGGGCGCGAACGCGAACGCGTTCGGCAGACCGCCGGTCCCCTTGGCGAGCTTTCCGATGACGCGTTGCGAGTGGAAGCCGGCGGGAAAGGCTTCGCTCGACGCGCGCGCCGCGCCCGGTGAGAGCACGACGCCGAGCGTCGCCCCGACCATCGCGATGGCGAACGTGATGCCGGCAGTCCGTCGACGCGTCGCGCTCATGTGCATCACACTGACACTCGCGCGGAGCGCGGTGCAGGTTCGTGACGTCGAGCCGCTTTCGTGCGCGCGCGTCGACGCGTACGCACCGGTGTCGCGGAGATGATCGTGGCGCGGAGGCGACGGCACGGAGACGCCCGTTCCGGGCCGTCGCCCGTCCCGCACGTGGTCTGACCAGGGACATTCGCTTTCGCTTCGGTGTCGCGACCCGCCCACTGAAACGGGTAGTTGACAGGTTCACGGAATGTGGGCACGATTTCCTGCGACTGCACGGTCTTGCTCGCACAGGGGATCGGGGGATATAGGTCCGGCGCTTCGGGGCCGGGCGGGGGGATCTTCAAGGACTGTGTTGGGCGGGGCCCACCTCAGCACGCGCGGATCTCCGGTTGAAAAGACGCCGGGTGTGGCGGTCTACCCGGCAACCACTCGACGGAGGAGAATTTCACTTGAAGATCCGTACACGCGTACTTGCGGGCGTTGCGACGCTCGCGCTGGCGGGCGGCGCAGTCGCGATGGCTGCTCCGGCCGGTGCCACGGCACCGCCGCCGTTCGACGTCACCAATGCGGTGGCGACGTGCAACACCGTTACCGGTTCGCTCAAGTTCTCGACGCCGCTGACCCTCACGGGTCCGACGACGGGCAACGAGACCGTGACCGTCAAGGCCAAGCTCCTGGGCTGCACGTCGCCGACCGTGGTCGACGACACCGACAGCGCGTTGGTCTTCGCCGGCGCGGCGAGCGCCACGCTCGTGAGCACCGGTGGCACGGGCTGCCTCGGTCTCGAGGGCGCGGGCACCGCGAGTGGCACGTTCACGACCAAGTGGACGGCGCCGAAGGGCCGCAAGTTCACGCCGACCGAGACGGTTGGCGGCAAGCTCGGCACCTACTCGCAGTCGACCATCTCGGGCGACCAGGGTGGCACCTTCACCGTGGACGCGTCGCAGGCTCCCTTCGCGGGCTCCTACGGCCAGTTCCTGATCGGCAACGACTACGGCACCACGCCGATCTCGGACACGGTTGTTGGCGACGCCTTCAAGGGCACCGGCGCGCACAACGGCCACAACAGCTGGATCAACGCCATCGGCAACCTGGACATCGTCCAGGAGCTGAACCTCTGCGTCGGTGCGGGCATCAAGTCCCTCACCGTCGGCATCGGCGGCGCCGAGATCGGCTAGTCGGTCAGTTTCATCCCTCGACCGATCGTGTGGTCGAGGATCGATCCTCGTGAAGGTGCCGGGCGGTTCTCCGCCCGGCACCTTCCGCGTGGTGGCTGCATTCCTCTCGGGCGCGCTCGCAGCCCGCGACCGTGAGCGGCCGAGCGCGCGAGCGGAGCGAGCGGTGCGGCCTTGCCGGCTCCCATCCCGCGTCGCGGAGCGGCGAGCGCAGCGAGCGCGACCGAAGACTCAGAGACTCAGACGGTGATGCCGAAGCGCGAGAGCCAGAGGTGCGCGGTGTCGGAGTAGCCGCGCACTGATGCCCATGCGGCGGGCGTGCCCACCGGGATCGGCCGGTTCGACAGCACGGCCTCGCCGCAGCCGCGGCCGACGAGGAGCTTCTGCGCGACGTCGTGCTCGACCGCGTTCTCGAGGTCGGCGTTGGGGATCTGCTCGGCGAGGGCCACGAGCGTGTTCTGGTCCTTCGTGACGTGCGGCAGGTCGGTCTTGATGAACTTCAGGCACGCGGCCGCGGTCGGGACCTTGCCGGTCGCCAGCGGCGCGGTGACGCGCTCGAACTCGATCAGCGGCTGACCGTGCGCGGCGAACCACGTCTTCACCGTCGTGATCGACGCCGGCGTCGGCAGTGTCGTCGCCGGCGCGACCGTGGTCGTCGTGTGGCGCGTCGTCGACGAGGACGAACCCGCTTTGTGACCGCTGCTCGAGCATGCGGCGAGCGACGCGACGAGACACGCCGCGCACACGGTTGCTTTTCGACTCCGATTGCCTCGACGCATGGCGGGCGATGCTACCGGTCGTCGCGAGTACGCCCCGGCTAGCGTCTCAGCTTCATGGCCAAGGGGAATCGACGGCGTCGGCGGCCTGCCGGCGGCGGCTCCGAACAACCCGCGGCCCCGAGTCGTTCAGGACCGGTCGAGCCCGAACCCGAGGTCGAATCGGGCGTCGCCGCCTCGTTCGATCGCACCGATCTCCTCTGCGCCGCGGGTGCGACCGTCGTCGCGGCCGCGCTGTTCCTCACGACGTTCTCGACGCACGTCGCGCTCGGCGACGCGCCGGAGTCGGTGGCCGGTGCGAAGACGTTCGGTGTGCTCCACGCGCCGGGCTATCCGAGCTACGTCGCGGCCGCCGGCATCTTCGGGCACATCGTCGCGATCGGCAGTTGGGCCGCGCGCGTCAACGGGTTCAGCCTGCTCTGTGCCGCGTTCACCGTCGGCGTGGTGTTCCTCCTCGCCCGCGCGTTCGGTGCGTCACGCGTCGGCGCCGCGCTCGGCGCGTCCGTGCTCGCGACGACCGCGAGCTTCTGGTTCAACGCCGACTTCGCGAAGCACTTCGCGTTCTCCGGGTTGTTGGTGACGCTGGCCGCGCTCATGGCCACGCGGTGGCAGGCGACCGGTCGCACGGCGTGGTTGATCGTGGCCGGCGCGTTGCTCGGTGTGTGCGCGGGTGCGTCGTGGGAGCTTGCGGTGATCATGGCCGCCGGCATCGCCGTGCTCGTTGCCTTCGGCGAGCGGCGCGTGCGCGTCGGCGGCGCGGTCGGATCGGTCGCCGCGCTCGTGGTCCTCGCCGCGGGCACGTGCGGGTTCATGATGTGGCGCGCGTCGCAGCATCCGGCGGTCAACTGGGGCGAGGTCGACAACGTCCACCGGCTCCTGCGGCAGTTCACCCAGCAGGACTTCCGCTCGACGAACGGCAACCTCTCGAACCACGCCGTGAGCGAGCTCGCGATCCGCCTGCGCGGCTACATCGGCGCGATCGTGCGCGACCTCGGCCTCGGTGCCATCGTCGTCGGGATCGCCGGCTTCGTGGTGGCGTGGCGGCGGCTCGGATGGGACCGCCGGCTCTGGATCCTGGTGGTCGTCGTCGCCGACCTCGTGTTGGTCGTGATCGCGTCCGAGGTGAGCGTCCTGCCGAAGGGGCTCCCGACTGCGACCGGCGGCTACTTGATCGACCTGTTCGTCGGGATGTCGATCGCGGTCGCGGTGGGCGCCGAGCCGCTGATCGAGCTCGCATCCGATCTCGCCTTCCGTGCAACCACGCCGGCGCGCGAGCGCGCCCGCCGGCGCACCCGAGCGGGCGGCTACCGGACGACCGTCGTCGCCGTGATCGTCGTGATCGCGATCGTGCCGTCGCTGATCTTCCACTTCGGTCCGGCCGATCATCGCCAACCCGCGCTCGCCGACAACTACGCGACCCGCGTCCTGTCGGAGCTGCCGCACGGGGCGGTGCTGTTCATCGACCAGGCCGACGACGCGTTCCCGATCGTCTACCGGCAGTCGGTGTTCGGCGACCGGCCCGACGTGTCCGTCGTCGTCGTCACGAGCATCCAGTTCGCCTGGTACCGCGACCAGATCACGCGCGAGCTGCACCTGCGCACACGAATCCCGACCCGCTCGCCGGTGCAGCACCTGATCGCGGAGCTCGCGCCGCGCCCGTCGTTCCTCGACCCGGGGATGATCTTCCTGTACCGCGGTGAGTTCAAGGTGAAGCTGCGCGGGCTCGTCGGCGAGGTGGTGTCGTCGACGGCCGACGAGACGATCGATCGCGACGCGTTGTCGAAGCAGTTGCTCGCCAACGACAAGGCCGACGGCTTCGCCGGCCACGCGCACATCGGTTTCCCGAACACGTTCATGTACTACTTCTACGCGCGCGCCCACATCGAGCTCGCCAAGCTCTACGCGCGCGCCGGTCAGCTCCCGCGGGCGCGCACCGAGATCGCGCGCTCGCTCGACGACTACCCGGACGCGAACACCCGGCTCGCGTTGCAGTTCGCGGGTCAGAAGAGCGAGAAGCGGAGCAAGGTCGTGGCCGTCGTCGAGGCGCTGTAGCGCGCCGCGGCTAGAGCTCGCGCACGTCGTATTGCGCGGGGTCCGGCGCGCGTGTGCGGTCCCAGTACTCGAGCAGCGTGAACGGCCAGTTCTGCGTGACGCGGCCCTGCGCGTTCTTGTACCAGCTGTTCACGCTCGACACGCCCCACGCCATCTGCGCGTTGGCGGCATCGACGCGCACGTGCTCTTCCTCGTAGACGATGTGTCGGAGCTCGAGCGATCGCGCACGCCGTTCGAGCAGAAGGTGGACGCTCTCGACGACGTAGCGCACCGCGCATTCGGAGAAGAAGATGATGCTGCCGTTCGCGACGAGGTTCGTGTTCGGGCCGTAGAGGCAGAAGAAGTTGGGAAAGCCCGCGACGGTGAGCCCGAGGAACGCGTACGGCTCGTCGCGCCAGTGCTCGTGCAGGTCGACGCCGTCGCGGCCGGCGACGCGCATCGGCACGAGGAAACGCGACGCGTGGAACCCGGTCGCGTACGCGATGACGTCGACCTCGTGCTCGCGACCGTCGGTCGTCACGATGCCCGTCGGCGTGATGCGCTCGATGCCGTCGCTGATCAGGTGCACGTGCTCGCGCTTCAGCGTCGACGCCCAGATCCCGTTGTCGAGGAGGATGCGCTTCGCGAGCGGCGGATACGTGGGGATCACGTGGGGGAGGAGCTCGGGCGTCTCCGCGAACTGGAGCTCGATGTACTGCGTGAGGCCGGCGCGCAGCTCGTCGTTCAACTCGCTCACGCCGCCGGCGCGCGCCGCGGCCCACTCCGGGTCGACGCGCGCGGCGGGCAGCGCACCCTCGGCGAGGCGCCAGAAGAGCCAGAAGCGGTACCACTGCGCGTAGAACGGCACGTGCGCCATCAGCCAGCTCATCTCTTCGGGCATCGGCGCGTAGTACTGCGGCGTCGGCATCATCCAGTTCGGCGTGCGCTGGAAGACGAGGAGCTCGTCGACCGCGTCGGCGATCGCGGGCACGATCTGGATCGCGCTCGCGCCGGTGCCGACGATGGCGACGCGCTTGCCCTCGAGGTCGACGTCGTGGTCCCACTCCGCGGAGTGGAACGACGGACCCGCGAAGCTCTCGCGCCCCGGGATGTCGGGGAGCTTCGGCCGGTTGAGCTGACCGACCGCGCTCACGAGCACGTTCGCGACGAGCATCTCCGTCGCGCCGCGCGCGTCGCGAACCGTGAGCTCCCACGTGTCGTCGTCGCGCCAACGCGCGTCGAGCACTTCGGTGCGGAAGCGGATGTGCGAAGTGATGTCGAGATCGTCGGCGACGGCGCGGAAGTACTGCTGCAGCACTTCCTGTGGACTGAACTGCTGCGGCCAGTCGTCGCGCTGCGCGAACGAATAGCTGTAGAGGTGGTTCGGCACGTCGACGCGACAACCGGGGTAGCGGTTCTCGAACCACGTGCCGCCGACGTCGTCGTTCTTCTCGAGGATCACGTAGTCGACGCCGGCTTGCTGGAGTCGGTGCGCGGCGGCGATCCCCGACATGCCCGCGCCGACGATCACGACGAGGAACCCGCGGTCGGGATCGACCGTGTGCTTGTGCCAGTCGGGCGCGCGCAGGTCGTCGCCGGACAGCGCGAGCTCTTCGAGGAGCAGGTGCACGTAGTCGTCGGAGATGCGCTCGCCGATCACGAAGTCCATCAGCGGTTGGAGGAGCTCGAGATCGGTGACATCGCGGTCCCGGTCGGCCTCCGGCTCCGGCTCGGGGCGGTCCCGCAGCCGGCGCAGCACGTCGACCGCGAGCGCCCTCGCCGCCTCTCGCTGCTCGGTCGTGAGGCCGCCCTGGGACTCGCGCACGCGGGTCGGGTCACAGCGGAGCTCGGGGCGCAGGATCGAGAGGTCCCCGGTCGTGTGGGCGAGGGCCGTCAGGAGCGGCGGGAGGTGCGCCCGGCGCACGACGCGCGCGAGCCCGTCGTCGTCGAGGTCGATGTCGATCCCGGTTGCCGGCGCCACCACCGGGGCGAGTGTACGGACCGCCGGTCGGCCGCGATCGGGCGCCGGTCCTCGGCCCGGGGCCGCTGAGCGCGCCGCCCGACCCGGTGGCAGACTTCTCGCGGGTGGGGCCCGGGCCGCCTGCGTCGACCCCACACGGTGCGGCGGCCGGGTCCTACTCGTCGCCGGTGCGGCCAATGCCCGGCCGGTGTCGTATCCTGTCGCCGTGCCTGTCGACAAGCCCACCCGCCGGAAACGTCATCGGCCTGTCGCGGAGTCCGAGCCGCGCACGCCACGAGGGACGGTGCCCGGCCGGCTTGCTACCGACGCCGAGGCCCGTCGCCGCGCCCGTGAGCGCGCCGGCAGCGACGACTACTAGACCAACCGGCTGACGCGTCGGTCGCGTTTTTTTCGCGCTCGCGAATAGTCGCGCAGCGTGATGACGGCGCGCGATCGGTATGGAAGACTCGACCGCGTTCGGGAGCCCATTCGCGCGTTCCCGATGTGGGTCCAGGGAGGCTGACGATGCGTGCACGGATGCGGCTCTTCAGTGGCGCGGGCTTCGCGCTGTTCGTTGCGATCGCACTGATCGCCGCGACCGCGCAGCCCGGCGCGTCGGCACCGAGTCGCGCGGCGCGACCCAACGTGCCGTCGGGCTTCACCGACACCGCGGTGTTCACCGGGCTCACGCTGCCCACCGCGGTCGCGTTCGCGCCCAACGGCCGCATCTTCGTGTCGGAGAAGAGCGGCGACATCGTCGTGTACGACAACGCGTCCGACACGACGCCGACGTTGTGGGTCGACCTGCGGCGTCAGACCTTCGACAACTACGACCGCGGTCTGCTCGGACTCGCAGTCGACCCGCAACTCGGTACCGCGGGACACGACTTCGTGTACGCGCTCTACACCGTCGACGCGGGACCGGGACAGACGGCGCCGATCTGGCACGACCACTGCGTGCAGACGAAGATCACCATCAACGGCTGTGTGGTCACCGGCACGCTGGTGCGCATCGCGGTGAATCCCGACGGCAGCGCGGGCCGCAAGAAGATCCTCATCAACCAGCAGTGGTGCCAGCAGTTCACGAGCCACTCGATCGGGCACCTCGCGTTCGGTCCCGACGGCGACCTCTACGTGAGCGGCGGCGAGGGCGCGAGCTACACGGACCAGGACTTCGGCCAGCTCGGCGGCACCGGGAAGAACCCGCAGGCGCCGGTGAACGCGTGCGGCGACCCGCCGAACCCCGCGGGCACGCCCGACCAGAGCCCGACCGCCGAGGGCGGCTCGCTGCGGTCGCAGAGCCCGCGGCGCCCCGCAGGTCAGCCGGTGCTCTTGAGCGGCTCGGTGCTGCGCGTGAACCCCCTGACCGGCGCGGGCGTCAAGGGCAACCCGATGTTCGACAAGAACGACAAGTCGAGCAACGCGTCGCGCATCATCGCCTACGGCTTCCGCAACCCGTTCCGCTTCAACTTCCGGCCCGGCACCAACGAGCTCTGGGTGAGCGAGGCCGGCGCGGGAACGTGGGAGGAGATCGACCGCGTCATGGCGCCGACCACCAAGCCCGCCCCGGACTACGGCTGGCCCTGCTACGAGGGTGACGCCGTGCACGGCGGCTTCACCGGGTTGAACATGTGCCAGTCGCTGTACAACGACACGACGTCGCCCGCGGTGCCGCCGTACTACCAGTACAGCCATGGCTCGAAGCTCGGCCCGCACGACGCCTGCGCGACACAGAAGGGCTCGTCGGTGATCAGCGGCGTCGACTTCACCGCGCTGAACGCGAGCTACCCCGCGTCGTACCAGGGCGCGGTGTTCTTCTCCGACTACGTGCGCGGCTGCATGTGGGTGATGTTCAAGGGCGCGAACGGCCTGCCGGACTCGTCGACGTTGCAGACGTTCGTGCACAACGCTGCCGGCTTCGGCCCGGTCGACATCGAGAACGATCCCGCGACCGGCAACATGTGGTACGTCAACCTCGCCGACGGCTCCGTCCACCGGGTCACCTACACCGGGCCGTAAGGGGAAGGGCCTCGGGGTCACGGTTTCAGGAAGCGGGCCCGCACGCCGATGAGACGGGGTGCAGCGAACCGAACCGCGCCCGCTTCCGTTCAGCCGGCCGCGCGCGGGCTTCTACGGGCTGCTCACGGTCCTGCTGCTCACGGCGCTCGTGCTCGTGATGCTCGCCCATCAGGCGCTGGCCTGATCGGCTTCTGATCCGCATCTGAACGAACGCGCCCGCGCAGCCGTACCCTTCGCGTCCGCCACGACGTTCGGGGGTGCGTGATGGTCGGGAACCGGAGCCGTTTGCTGGTCGTGGTGGGGCTCGTCGTCGCGATCGTCGGCGCGTTGCCGGCGGTGTCGCGCGCCGCGACCGCGACCGCGTCCGCGACCGCACGCGCGAGCGACGAGTGGCCGCAGTACGCGGGCGGCGCGGACCACGTCGGCGTGAACGCGCTCGACCCGTCGTTCACGCGCACGTCGGTGACGACCATGCACACGCGCTGGACCGGCGACATCGGTGGTCAGGCGACGAGCTCGTCGCCGGTCGTCGCGAACGGCATCGTCTACGTCGGCAGCGCCGACGGGGATCTCGACGCGTTCAACGCGGCCGGATGTCTCGACGCGTTCAGTGACTGCGAGCCGCTCTGGACCGGTCACACGCGCAACGGCATCTACGGCGCGCCCGCGGTCGACGGCAACACCGTGTTCGTCGCGTCGGGCGATCGTCACCTGTACGCCTTCGACGCACGCGGCTGTGGGAACGCGACGACGTGCGCGCCGGTGTGGCGCGGGTGGTTGGGGAGTGCCGCGCTGACGTCGATCGCGATCGCGAACGGCACCGTGTACGTCACGAACTACGGCGGCAAGCTCCTCGCGTTCGCGGCATCGGGCTGTGGTGAGACCATGTGCCACCCGCGTTGGACGGGCTCGGGTGCGGGCCACAGCACGTCGGCGGCGGCGGTCAGCGGCGGGTTCGTGTACTTCGGCACGTACCGCGGGCTGCACGGTCATCTCTATGCGTTCGCCGCCGGCGGGTGCGCCGCGGTGACGTGCAAGCCGGTGTGGCAGGCCTCGTTGTCGGGCGTGGGATTCAGCTCGCCGACGGTCGCACGCGGCAACCTCTACATCTCGAGCGGCACGTTCGACGGCGGCGGCGTGATCGCGGTGTTCCGCGCGTCGGGATGCGGCGCAGCCGAGTGCGCGGAGTCGTGGCACGCCGTCCTCGGCGACGACGCGCCGAGCGCGGCGCCCGCGGTGTCGGGCTCGACGTTGCTCGTCGCCGCGCAGGGCAGCCTCGACCCGAACCGCGAAGGCGTCGTCGAGGCGTTCCCGGCCGACGGTTGCGGGCACCGCGCGTGCACGCCGACGTGGACCGGCGGCAACTTCGGGGCTGGCTCCGAATCCGCGCCCGTCGTGACGAACGGGATCGTGCTGATCGCGAAGGGCCCGGCGTCGGGCGTGCCCGTCGACGCGGGCGTCTACGCCTTCAAGGCGTCCGGATGCGGCGCACCCAACTGCGATCCGATCGCGTTCTTCCAGGTCGGCACCGCGCAGGACTACCTGGGCTCGTCGATCGCCGTCGGTGAGGGGTTGCTGTTCTTCGCGTCGTTCGACAACAACCGGAACCGGTCGACGCTCTACGTGTTGGAGGCCTGAGGCCGGTCGTCGTCGGGCTCAACTTCCCGACGACGCAGTCACCGACTGCGGGTTGGTCGCGGTCGTCGCGCTGGTTGCACTGGTTGCGCCGGACACGGTCGTGGCCGACGTCTTGCTCGAGTCGGTCGAGTTGCTCGTGGCCGTGCCGTTCGTGCTCGCCGACGTCGACGATGCCGCAGTCGTCGCGGCCATGCAGCCGGTCAGCGCGAGCATGCCGGCGACACTCGAGGCACCCACGATCCGACGCGCGCGGTGCGCGGGATGCGGGCGACGGCGGCGGGCGGGGACGGGCTGGGTCATCGCGTCGGCTCCTGACTCTCGTGCGTGCAGTGTTCGTCGTTCGTCGTTGCTCATGGTCGCGAGCGCGCCTGCGAAGCGGCTCCGGATCCGCTGGGTGACACCGCAGACTTCTCACGGCTCCTTCCCAGGTCGACGGGCGACCATCGTCGACGTGATCGACGCACCGACCCTCCCGCATGTCCACCAGTCCCGGTTCCGCGCGATGGGAAGCGACGCGCATCTCATCGTCGTCGCCGACGACACCGCGCTGCTCGCGAGCGCGATCGCGCGCGTCGCGCAGCTCGAGCGTCGATGGAGCCGCTTCGTGCCGCTGAGCGAGATCTCGATCCTCAACCGGCGCGCGGGCCGCACGATGCGCGTGAGCGCGGAGACGCAGCTGCTGGTCGAGCGCGCGATCGCGGCGTGGCACCTCACGGGCGGCGCGTTCGATCCGACCGTGCTCGGCGACGTCATCCGCGCGGGATACGACCGCTCGTTCGCCGAGCTCGACGCGATCACCGACTCGGGTGTGAGCGCGCTGCAGCGCGGCGCGACCCGCATCGCGGTGGGCGACGGCCTCGTGCGGATGCCGTGCGGTGTCGGCTTCGATCCCGGCGGCATCGGCAAGGGGCTCGCGGCCGATCTCGTCGCCGACGAGGCGATGGCCGCCGGTGCCACGGGCGTGTGCGTGAACTTGGGTGGCGACCTGCGCGTGCGCGGCCGCGGTCCTTCGGACGACGGTTGGCCGATCGCGGTGACACATCCCGGCGTCGCCGAACCGATCGCGACGCTGGTGCTCGCCGACGGCGCGATCGCGACCTCGACCACCGTGTTGCGGCGCTGGTGGGTCGCAGGTCAGCGCCGCCATCACCTCATCGATCCCGCGACCGGGGCGCCGTCGGAGACCGATCTCTCCCTCGTCAGCGTCGTCGCGGGCGAGGGTTGGACGGCCGAGGTGCTCGCCAAGGCGGAGCTGCTGCGCGGGTCGGCGCGGGTGTTCGATCTCGTCGGCGGGACCGCGGCCGAGGCGCTCGCGGTGACGGTCGACGGCCGCGTCCTGACGACGCCCGGCTTCTCGCGGTTCGTGGCCGGAGCGGTACCGGAGCGCGTGGCGTTCGCGGCGTTGGAGGTCGCGTCGTGAACGTGTGGTGGGACGCGGCCCGATCGTCGGGCGTGGTCGCGTGGATGGTCCTCGCGTTCAGCGTGTTGTGGGGACTCGCCCTCAGCACGAAGGTGCTCGGTTCACGGCCGCGTCCGAGCTGGCTCCTCGACCTGCACCGTTACCTCGGCGGCCTCGCGGTCGTGTTCACCGCGGTCCATGTGGGTGCCGTGCTCGTCGACCAGTACGTGCACTTCAGCATCGTGAACGCGCTCGTGCCGTTCACCGGCTCGTGGCATCCGGCCGCGATGGCATGGGGCATCGTGAGCCTTTACCTGCTGCTCGCAGTGGAGATCACGTCGTTGCTGCGGCACCGGTTGTCGAAGCGGGCGTGGCGCGCGGTGCACTTCCTGAGCTTTCCGCTGTTCGTGACCGCGACGATCCACGGGCTCACGGTCGGCACCGATCGCCACGCGCTCCTGTTGCGCGCCGCGCTGGTCGTCGTGGCCGTGGTGATCGGGCTGCTGACCGCGGTGCGATTCGCCGACGTTCCGGTGAACGATTCGGAACGCGCGCATGACGTCTTGTCGTCGGCGCGGCCGTCGAGCGGGAAGGCCGACGGGCGCGCGGCGCGATCGTTTGCGCAGCGTGCCCGGTCGAAGGACGCACGGGTCTCCTGAGCTCCACGCACCCGTCGGTTGCCGTTCACGCACTCTTCGGTTGTGACGGGCAGGCCGGAGTCTGATCCTCCGAGTTACGGTGGGTGATCGGACGAGAGGACCAGCCTTCATGAAGCACCGGAAGCTCGTCGCCGCGGTCGCGACCCTGACCGCACTCGGGGGTGGCGCCCTGGCGCTCCCCGGCGTCAGCAGCGCGAGCAGCGCGGCGAGGGTCACGCCGTCCTCCGCGTCGACACCGCCCGCGGCCACGACGCCGATCCAGCACGTCGTCGTCATCTACGGCGAGAACGTCTCGTTCGACCACTACTTCGGCACCTACCCCAACGCGACGAACGCCGACGGTCAGCCGTTCACCGCGAAGGCGGGCACGCCGAAGGTGAACGGTCTGAAGGGCAAGCTCCTCACGGCGAACCCGAACGGCGCGAACCCCGCGCGTCTCGACCCGGCGAACGCGGGCGACATCCTCACCTGCGACCAGAATCACTCGTACACACCCGAGCAGAACGCGTTCGACGGCGGCCTGATGGACAAGTTCCCGGCTGCGGTCGGCACCGCGAGCGGGTCGTCGCCGGCCGGCCACGCCTGCGCGGCGAGCGACGTCATGGATTACTACGACGGCAACACCGTGACCGGGCTCTGGAACTACGCGCAGAACTTCGCGATCAGCGACAGCTTCTACGCGACCACGTTCGGCCCGTCGTCACCCGGAGCGATCAACCTCGCCGCCGGCGACACCGGCGGCATCGACGCGACGCATGCAGTGCGCGGCGCGCTGCCCACGCCGCCCGCGACGGTGAACGGAGACGCGGTCGCCGACGGCAACGGTGGCTACTCGCTGATCGGTGACGCGCAGCCGTACTACGACGATTGCTCGAGCCGGGACGCGGTCGGGATGACCGGCAAGAACATCGGCGATCTCCTCGACGCCGCGAGTCTCAGCTGGGGCTTCTTCGAGGGCGGCTTCGCGCCGACGTCGGCCTACACCGGTCCCGCCTCGACGACCAAGAACTACGACCAGCTGAACGTGCCCGGGCGCGCGGTGTGCGCGGCGACGCACAACGTCGGCGTCGCCCTCGGCGGCACCGGGCAATACGGCACGAAGGCCGACTACGTGCCGCACCACGAGCCGTTCGACTACTACGCGTCGACCGCGAACCCGCACCACCTCGCGCCCAAGTCGCTGTCGGTCGTCGGCAAGGACACCGCGAAGCCGGGCAAGTTCAACACCGCCAACCACCAGTACGACATGAGCGTGTTCGACCAGCTCGTCGCCGCGATCCACGCGGGCACGTTGCCCGCGAGCCACCTGCCGGCCGTGAGCTTCCTGAAGGCGCCCGCGTACCAGGACGCGCACGCGGGCTACTCCGACCCGCTCGACGAGCAGCAGTTCGTGGTGAGCGAGGTCAACGCGCTCGAGCAGCTGCCGACGTGGAAGTCGACCGCGATCGTCGTCGCCTACGACGACTCCGACGGTTGGTACGACCACGCGTTCAGCGGGGTCACGAACCCGTCGCAGACCACCGCCGACGCGCTGACCGGCTCGCACCAGTGCGGCACGGGCACGACGTACCTCGGCAACGAGCAGGGGCGTTGCGGTTACGGGCCGCGCCTGCCGCTGATCGTGATCTCGGCCCGGGCACGCGCCGACTTCGTGGGCCACAAGGTCGTCGACCAGTCGTCGATCGACAAGTTCATCGCCGCGAACTGGAAGCTCGGACAGATCCCGGGCTCCGCCGCGACGGTCGCCGGCCCACTCAATGGGCTGTTCGACTTCACGGCCGCCAAGCCCTTGCGGCCGCTGTACCTCGATCCCGCGACGGGTGAGCCGACCACGCCCACCGCGGTGCACGACGCCGGATCGAGCCGGAGCTTCTGAGGAGGCGCCGGCTCGACCCGGACGAGGTTCCTACGCTTGCCCTTCGTGAGGAGGCGGCGGACGTTCCAGTGGGTGGCGGTCGCGGCGGGCGCGCTCGGCGCCGCCGCGATCGCCGCGATCGTCGTCACCCGTGGCGGCGGCACGAGCGCCGCCGCGCCGCCGTCGACAACGGTGGAGATCTCGACGAACACGTGCGCGCGCGGTTGGCGCGCGCCGCGATCGGGTCATCCGACGGTGTCGGTCGTGAACGCGACCGCGCAGACGTACGACGTCTCGCTCGTCGGCGCCGATCAGCGCACGGTGTACGCGGAGATCGAGGTGCTGGCCGCGCACACGACGCGTGGGCTGCGGATCGCGCTGCCGCCGGGCCGGTACTCGTGGCGCTGCGGCCGCGCCGACGGCACCGTGTCGTTCTCGGCGGTGGTGCGGGTGACGGGTCGGCCGGTGACCGACGCGCATCCGTTCGTGCCGGTCACGTACACCGAGCTCGCGGCGGCGACCACGACGTATCGCGCGTCGGTGAGTCGCGCGATGGGCGTGCTCGCGCAGCAGACCGACACATTGCGCGCCGACGTCGACGCGGGCCGGCTCGACGCCGCGCGCCACGACTGGCTCGTCGCGCACATGCAGTACGAACGATTGGGCGCGGCGTACGGCACGTTCGGTGCCTACGACGCCGAGATCAACGGGCGCGCCGACGGCTTGCCTCGCGGTGTCGACGATCCGCAGTTCCAGGGTTTTCACGAGTTGGAGCTGGATCTGTGGGGTGGTGCGTCTTCGGAGTCGTCGCGTGCCGCTGCGGTTGCGGATCAGCTCGATCATTCGGTGCACGCGCTCGTGGCCGCGTTCCCGCGCTTGCAGACGGGTCCGAACGACGTGTCGTTGCGCACGCACGAGATCCTCGAGAACTCGTTGCAGTTCGAGCTCACCGGCGACACCGACGAGGGAAGTCACACGAACCTCGCGACCGTGCGCGCGAACGTCGACGGCACCCAGCTCGCGCTGTCGGCGATCGCGCCGCTGCTGCGCACGCGCGATCCCGCGCTGCTCGCGCGCGCGACATCGGGCCTGCGCGAGCTCGCCGCGTTGCTCGATGCACAGCACGTTGGTGACGTTTGGACGCCGCTCTCGGATCTGTCGCGCGCGGATCGCGAGCGCATCGACGCCGCGGTGAGCGGGTTGGTCGAGCAGCTGAGCCCGATCCCCGACGTGCTCGAGCTACCCCGGGGCTCCGATGACAGCTGACGGCTTCTCGCGCCGGAAGTTCCTGCGGCTCGGCGCGGGCGCGGCCGCGGGCGCGGGGGTTGCGGCGACGGCCGGCGGACGGCTCGACGCGTTCGGAGCCACGGCGTCGGCCGGGGCGGCCGGCGCGGTCGACCGGCCGCCGTTCCACGGGCTTTACCAGGCGCAGATCCTCGCTCCGCCGACGCCGTTCACGATCCTGTGCTCGTTCGACGTCGTCGCCGGCGACCGCGCCGAGCTGCGCGAGCTGCTCCGGACGTTGACCGACCGGCTCCGGCGCCTGGCCGACGGGGGAGCGCCCGAGGACGCGGGGCCCGCGGCACCGCCCGTCGACAACGGGTTGCTCGGGCCGACGCTGCCGCGCCACGCGCTGTCGTCGATCGTCGGTGTCGGCTCGTCGCTGTTCGACGCGCGGTTCGGGCTCGCGAGCGTGCGGCCCGCGCACCTCACACCGATGCGCACGTTCCCGAACGACGATCTCGATCCTGCGCGCTGCCACGGCGACGTGAGCGTGCAGCTCTGCGCGCACGACGCCGACACGGTGCTGCACGCGTTGCGAGACGTCACGAAGCACGTGCGCGGTGCGATGCAACCGCGCTGGCGCGTCGACGGATTCGTCAGCCCGCCCCGTCCGTCCGGCACGCCGCGCAACCTTCTCGGCTTCAAGGACGGCATCGCCAATCCGGAAATCGCCGACGCGTCGGTGGCGCGCGACCTGTTGTGGGTGTCGGGACGCGCGCCCGAGCCCGCGTGGACGACGGGTGGCAGCTATCTCGTCGCGCGCGTCATCCGGAACCTCGTCGAGTTCTGGGATCGCGTGTCGTTGAACGAGCAGGAGAACATGATCGGACGCCGGCGCGACACCGGCGCACCGCTCGACGGGAATCGCGAGCGCGACGTTCCCGCATACACGCGCGATCCGCAGGGGCTCGTGATTCGCAGCGACGCGCACATCCGGCTCGCCAACCCGCGCACCGCGGCGACCGACGACAGCCGCATTCTTCGGCGCGGTTACAACTACGACCGCGGCATCGACTCGAACGGCAACCTCGACCTGGGTCTGTTGTTCACGTGCTACCAGCAGGATGTGCGGCGCCAGTTCGAGGCGGTGCAGCAGCGCCTCGTCGACGAACCGCTCGTCGACTACGTCAGCCCGGTCGGCGGCGGCTACTTCTTCGCGCTCCCGGGCGTGCGTGACGAGAACGACTACTACGGCCGCGCGCTCGTCGAGTCCGCGTGATGCGGCGCTACGACGCGATGCGGTCGGGTCGTTCCTCGCGCTCGGCCTGGTCGGTCCGATCGGTGTCGACGAAGTGGAAGCGGTCGGAGTCGCGGTACTCCGCGAGGCTGCCGATGGTCACGGACACCACGATCGAGACGACGGCCCAAACGCCGAGCACGACCAAGACTGCGATTCCGAAGTTCATCGACCGGCCCTCCCTCGAGCTGCTGCCGGGGCGTGGTCGTCGGGGTGTACCGCGGCCAGAGGTCCGGAAAACGTCGCGTCGGCGGGGCGGTCCTCGAACTTGAGTGACTCGAGCGTTTCGCCGGAGCCCAGGTTCGCGACAACGACTGCAATGGCTGACATCTTCGAATCCCTCACCACTGACCACCGAGAGATCGACGATCTCCTCACTCGTGCGCGTCAGGACGCCGATCCCGTCGTCGTCCGGCAGGTGTGCGACGCGCTGACGCTGCACGCCGAGATCGAAGAGTCGGTGCTGTATCCCGAGGTCCGACGTATCGTCGACGGCGGCGACGACATCGTGAACGACGCCGAGGCCGAGCACGCGGCGATCCGCACGCTGGTCGCGCAGATCTACGAGGCGCCGCCCACGGACCTCACGCGTCTGCTCGAGGCGTTGCAGAGCAATGTGGTCGATCATGTGAAGATCGAGGAGAGCGAGATCTTCCCCGCGCTGATCGACTGCGGCGCGAACGCCGAGGAGCTCGGGCGCAAGCTCGAGGCCGCCCGGGGTGAATCCGCCTCCCGGAGCTCCGGCGAGGTCGGGTAGCGGCCTCGATCCGCCTCGAAAGGCTTCAAGCAGACGCGTACACAGGCCGACTCCTCCTTCGACCAGAAGGGCGGGCGATGCGGTCACGAACGGGCGGACGCGACGGTTCGTCGCGCGATGACGATTTTGAGCACGCGTCCCGACACGTCGACTTGGACGCGCTGCTCTCCGAGCATCTCGGTGGTACGCGAGCGGCCGAGGCGATCGTCGAGAGCATCGAGGCGCGCCGCAAGGCGCGCGAGGAACGCACGGCGCGCCGCGGGTTCTAGGGCTTCGGGCCAGACTCTCGTCTCATGACGGATCTGGCCGAGCTACAGCAGCAGATGGAAGCGACCTACGGCAGTCGCGATCGCGCGCGGGGGATCCCGGCGACGGTCGCGTGGCTCGCCGAAGAGGTGGGCGAGCTCGCGAAGGCAGTGCGGAAGGGTACGCGCGACGAGCAGTTGCACGAGCTCGGTGACACGCTCGCGTGGCTCGCCTCGTTGGCGAACCAACTCGGTCTCTCACTCGATGACGCGGTCGCGCGCTACGCCGCCGGCTGTCCTCGTTGCGGCGCGTCGCCGTGCACGTGCGCCTGAGCCGAGGCGCATTGTCGCTATAGCCGACGTCGAAGGCAACGCTCGTTTCAGCATTTCGCAGCGTGAGTGCGCCAGAATTTGGTCCTTGTAGGGGGCGAGTCACGTGCCTACTGTTCCGCCCGCAACAAACGGGCGGCTTGTGGGGGCGGTTTCTTCGTGGGGATTTTGCAGACGCCGCGCGCGTCGACGCGCCGTGTCATCGCCATCGGTCTCGCGGTGATCGCCGCGACCAGCGTCGTTTCCGCGCACGCGGCGGTTGCCGCTCCGGTGAGGAAGCCCGTTGTGCTCATCTACGGGGACTCGCTCGTCTGGGAGTCGGCCAAGTTCATTGCCAAAGGCATCAATGGCAAGGTCTGGACGCGGCATGTCTTCGCGGTGCCGACCACCGCGCCTTGCGACTGGTTGCAACGACTACCCGGCGACATCGCGAAGTACCACCCGACGGCGGTCGTTCTCGCGACCGAAGGAAACTCGAACTCGCCGTGCATGGACGACGTCGATGGTGTGCCGCTTGCGTACAACTCTCCGGCGTACCTCGCCAAATACCGGTCTGACCTGAGCGCGTTCTTTTCGGCCGCGCACGCGTCGACGGTCCTTTTCCTGGAGGGTGCTCCGATCGGCAGGGATGCGGACTGGAATGCAGCCGTGACGAGCGTCTACGGCATCGCGGAGAGCCTCGCGCCGTCGTACTCGAACGTCGCGGTCTCCGACGCGGCGAATCGCTCGGTGTCGAACGATGGCGTGTACGCGCAGACGCTCCCCTGCCTGCCGACAGAGGTGAAGCCGAAGAAGGACGGCTGTGCGGCCGGGCAAATCGATGTGCGCACCGACATCGGGCTTCAGGTCGGCATCCATCTCTGCCCGATCGGCATCACGTATCCCGGAACGCACCCGTGCGCGACCTACGCCAACGGCAAGTGGACCAACGTCTATTCAAGCGGTGAAGTGCGGTATGGCGACGCGATCGCAGCCGCGACTGATGCCGCGCTGCCGCAGCCGGCCCGCCCGTCGAGCAGACGATGACGTATCCGTCGCGCTGCACGTGGCAGGGCGTGGCCGTGCGCAGCGCGCAGCGAGGGTCCACCCCGTGAGAACCGTCATTCGTTTCGCTCCGGATGTCGTGCGCTCGCCGGTCGGGGGTCAGATCGAGGTCGCGTCGCGAGCGCGATACGTCGCGCCCATTCGCGCTGTCGATCCTGATCCTGTGCGACACTGCTGACTCGCCCGTCAGGTTCCGGAGGAGGGACCGACCGGGGCGCGACCATGTGCTCGAGCCGGGGGGTTCGTTCGTGCGGAGTCATCGTTTGGTGCTCGTTGCCACGGCGGTGCTGGCACTCGGGTTGGGCGCGTGCAGCAACACGAGCAGTAAGTCGGGATCGGGCGGATCGTCGCCGACGAGCTCATCCGGGAACCAGTTCGCAAAGCTCACGAAGATCGCGGCGCCGAACCCTTGCGTCGACGAGCCCGGTATCAGCGACTCCAGCATCAAGGTCGGCGTGATCGCGCCGCAGACCGGTCCGCAGGCCGCGTCGTTCTCCGACTCGCTCGCGGGCATCAAGGCGCGCATCGACAAGGCGAACAGCGACGGCGAGCTCGGCACGCGCAAGATCCAGCTCGTCATCCGCGACGATGCGGCCGATCAGACGAAGAACCTCCAACAGGTCCGCGACCTCGTCGAGAACGCAAAGGTCTGGGCGATCATCGAAGTGACGAGCGCGTCTGGTGGCGGCGCGGCGTACCTGAACTCACACAGCATTCCCGTCACGGGCTGGCACGTCGGCGTGCCCGCGTGGAGCATCGACACGAACATGTTCACGTTCCGGTTGCCGACGGCTGCCGACCCCGGGCACGTCTACAACAACCGCGACGCCGACCTCATGAAGCGCGAGGGGGTCACCAAGCTCGCGCTCATCGGCGGTGGGAATGCGGCGAGCGTCGACTTCCTGACCCGCAACAAGAAGGCGATCGCGCAAGTCGGCGGGATCAAGATCGTGTACGACAACGAGAGCGTGCCCGCGGGTGCGAGTGACTTCACCGCCGAAGCGCAAGCGATCAAGCAGTCGGGGGCCAACGGTGTCCTCACCGGCATGGACTTCATCCCGAATACGTCGTTGTCCGCGCAGTTGAAGAAGGACGGCGTCGTGATGAAAGAGGTGCAATTCCCCGGAGGTTACGACCCGCGTGTGCTCTCGCTGCCGGGCATGGAGGGCGCGTTCTTCGGCCTCGAGTTCAAGCCCTTCGAGTCGAACCCTCCGGCGTTTCAGGCGTTCAACGCGGCGATGCCGAAGGGCGCGGTGCAGAACCAGATCAGCTACATCGGCTGGCTGTCGGGCGAGATCACGATCCAGGGCATCAAGGACGCGGGGGTCTCGTGTCCGACGCGCAAGGCGTTCATCAACAACCTGCGCATGGAGACCGCTTACACAGGCGGTGGCGCGTTCGACCCCGTGAACCTCGAGACCGGATTCGGCAAGGAGTTCGCCTGCGCGTACTACGTGAAGGTGGTGAACGCGAAGTTCGTGCCGCAGTTCGGCGGGCAGCAGCAATGCGGCACGCCGATCCACTTCTGATCGCGGCGCCGAGCGAGCGTCGTTCGTGAGCACCTATATCGTCGCCGGCGTCGTCGTCGGTAGCGTCTACGCGATCGCGACCCTTGGCCTCGTGCTGACGTACACGTCGTCGCGGGTGTTCAACTTCGCGCACGGCGCGATCGCGTTCTTCGTCGCGGTGACGTTCTACGAAGCCGTGCAGGACTGGGGCTGGAACGCGCACGTCGCCGGCGTCGTGACGATCTTCGGGTTCTCGCCGCTGCTCGGCCTGCTCTTGTGGTTCGTACTGTTCCGGAGGCTCGGCGAGACGCCGTCGTTCGTGCGGCTCGTCTCGACCGTCGGGTTGTCCGTGGCGCTGCCCGCGCTCGCGTCGATTCTCTATCCGACGATCGATGCCGACGTGCGGCCGAGCATGTTCTGGTCGCCACCGCACGAGTACAAGATCGTCGGCGTCGCGGTCGACTCGAACCAAGTCGTCGTCGTCCTCGCGGCCGTCGCGATCGCCGTGCTCCTCACCGTGCTCCTGCGCGCGACGCCGTACGGGCTTTCGGTGCGCGCTGCGGTCGACTCGTCGCGCATGGCCGGCGCGAACGGCGTAAACACCTCGTTCGTCACCGCGGTGTCGTGGATGATCGGCACGATGCTCGCGGGCGCAGCCGGCGTGCTCCTCGGCGCGCTGCGCGGCTTCACCATTGAGCAGTTCACGTTTCTACTGCTCGGCTCCTTCGCGGCGATGGTCGTCGCGCGCATGCACAGTCTCGTGCTCGCGTTCGCGGGGTCGATGCTGCTCGGGCTGCTCCAGGAGCTGTCGGCGAGCCAGCAATTCCAGCACTTTCTGACGCACTTCGCGTCCGCGAACAACCCGCTGATCCTCGGGCTCCGTCCGAGCATCCCGTTCATCGTGATGCTCGTGTTCCTGCTCGCGTACAACGGCCTGCGTGAGGAGCGGTTCGCGGTCGACACGCGCGCGAGGATCGAGCCGCGCGCGGTCGCGATCACGGGGACGCAGCAGCCGCTGTGGCGGCGACTGTTCCCGATAGCGGTGTGCCTCACGGCCGTGCTGATCGCACCCGCGTTCCTGAACGGGTTGTGGCTCAGCATCGTCGCGAGCGGACTCGCGCTCGCGATCGCGTTCCTGTCGTACGTCGTCGTCACGGGTGAGGGCGGGATGATCTCGCTCTGCCAGATCACCTTCGCGGGCATCGCGGCCGCGCTCACCGCGCAGTACGCGTTCAACCACGGCATTCCCCTCCTGTTCGCCGTCCTCCTCGCCGCACTCGTGGTCGTGCCGATCGGGCTGCTCGCGGCGCTGCCGAGTCTCCGCCTGGGGGACCTGTACCTCGCGCTCGCGACACTCGCCTTCACGCAGCTCGTGCAGAACACGTACTTCCAGGAACCGCGCGTCAGCAACTTCGGCCAGGGAGTGGAGGTGCCGCGCCCCGTCGGCCTCAACACCGACAAGGAGTTCTATTACCTCTTGGTCGTGTGTTTCGTCGTGTTCGCGCTGCTGGTGCGCAACGTGAAGCGGTCGACGACGGGGCTCAATCTCGCGGCCACACGGTCGAGCGAGGCCGCGACCGCGACACTCGGGATCAATATCGTGTGGTCGAAGTTCGTCGCCTTCGGACTCAGCGCGTTCATCGCGGGTGTGGGCGGCGGCCTGTACGCGAGCTACGCGGGTCGGGCGAACATGAACCAGTTCGACGCGCTCATCGGTGTCGTATGGCTCACCGTAACGGTGACGTGGGGCGTGCGCTCCATCACCGGTGCGCTGCTCGCGGGTCTCTCCTTCGCCGTGTTGCCGCAGCTCGTCACCGACCACCTCTCGGGACGATGGCTCAACCTCCCGACGTTGCTGTTCGGTCTCGGCGCGATCGCGCTCGCGCGTGAGCCGCGGGGGATCGTGGTCGACGTCGCGCACCAGCATGGCGAGCGACGGGACGCGCGGGCGCGCCGCCGCGCGGCACGCGCCGCGGGGGCGACATGAGCGACTCGACCTCCGCGCTCCTCGAGGCGCGCGACATCACTGTCCGCTTCGGTGGGCTCGTGGCGCTCGACGGCGTCGGGCTCAGCGTTCGGCCCGGCGAGATCGTCGGGCTCATCGGGCCGAACGGCGCGGGCAAGAGCACCTGCTTCGGTGTGCTCTCGGGACTCTTGCGGCCCGCGGGCGGGAGCGTCTGGATGCAGGGCGTCGACGTGACGCGCGCTTCGCCCCAGGCCCGCGCGCACCGAGGGATCGCGCGCACCTTCCAGCGGCTGGAGCTCTTCGGGGAGCTCACGGTGCGCGAGCACCTGGTCGTCGCGTACCGCGCCCGTCAGCGCCGCACGCTCGCGTCGCTCGCGCGCGCGTTGCCGCTCGACCTCATCGGGCTCGGAAACCGGCCGACACCGCGGGAGAACGAGGTCGTCGACGCGATCCTCGAGGAGCTCCGGCTCGACTCCGTCGCGGGCACGAGCGCGCGTGCCATCGGCCTCGGCACGGGCCGACTCGTCGAGGTCGCACGCGCGCTCGCCGCACAGCCGTCGGTGTTGCTGCTCGACGAGCCGTCGTCGGGCCTCGACGCGAACGAGACGGCCGAGCTCTCGGCCACGTTGCGACGGGTGCGCGAGCAGGAAGACGTCGCGCTCGTGCTCGTGGAGCACAACGTCGACATGGTGCTCGGACTCGCCGACTCGGTGACGGTGCTCGACTTCGGTCGCGTGATTGCCACCGGCTCGTCGCCCGAGATCCGCGCTGACGCCGCGGTGCAGGCCGCCTACCTCGGGGCGAGGTCGTGAGCGCGGCGGTGCCGTTGCTCGAAGTCGACGGTCTCTGCGTCACGTACGGCGAGGCACGCGCGGTGGCCGACGTGAGCTTCGCGCTCCCGGCGGGCGGTGTGCTCGCCGTGCTCGGCGCGAACGGCGCCGGCAAGAGCTCACTCGCGGCAGCGGTCGCGGGTCATGTGGTTCCCGCGGCGGGCCGTGTCTCACTCGACGGCGTCGATGTCGCGGGCTGGGCTCCGTACCGGCTCAGCCGCGGGGGCGTCGCGTACGTGCCCGAGGGGCGCGGGATCTTCCCGCACCTCTCGGTCGGCGACAACCTGCGCGCGATGCTGCGCTTCGCCGTGCCGCGCGGCGAGCGGGCAGGCGCGCTGGATCGCGCGGTCGAGCTGTTCCCGATCCTCGGCCAGCGGCGGTCACAGGCTGCCGGCACGCTGTCGGGTGGTGAGCAGCAGATGCTTGCTCTTGCGCGCGTGCTCGCTGCGCCGCCGCGGTTGCTCATCGCGGACGAGATGTCACTCGGTCTCGCGCCCAAGCTCGTCGACGTCGTGTTCGAGTCGCTTGCGCACGCGAAGGCCGCCGGCGTGGCCGTGCTGCTCATCGAGCAGTACGCCCATCGCGCGCTCGCGCTTGCCGATGACGTCGTCATCATGCGGCAGGGCGTCGTCGGTTGGTCGGGGCCGGCCGCCGCCGCGCACGACGAACTGCTGGCGAGCTACGTCGGAGCGGGAGAAGTCGCACCGCCATCGAAGCCGTGACACCGCCACATCGACCAGCTCGACAGGCGGTAGTCGCCGTCGGCGTCCGATGTCACCGTGTACGAAGTTGTGCCGTCGTCAGGCAGTTCGAGGCCGAGCAAGCCCCGTTCGGCGCGAACCCGCAGTTCAGACAACATGACGCCCGTTGCGCATAGTGTCGAATGCGAGTGCCTAAGTGGCAGGGTATTTGGCGCTATGTCGCCACGATGCAAGCCGCTTATTACATGGTGGCGGCAACGCGTGCCATGGTGACGCGCTCGTCGTAGCGTTGCCTTCATGAGTGACGACCCGTTCGAGCAAGCCGACGACGTTCGCTTCTGGCTCGGAACGCTTCGCGACGTCAGGTTCGCGTGCTCGTTGTCGCCCTGAGCGCCGGGGCTCGCAGGGCGGCCGCCCGGATAGTCGAAAAGCGCTCATCAGCGAGGCGACGCGACGCGGCCGGTTGCCGGCGGACGACCTCGACCGGCTGCGCAACGACCTGCTCGAGAGATGCTCGACTTGCGCGGGACCACGACGCACTCGCAGGTCATGCCGGCGCGGCCGCTCGCCGCCGCGGTCGGCGGAGGACTACGGCGCAAGGTCGACGCCTCGCGAGGTACGGCTGTCGAACGCTCAGGCCATTGCGCAGACGGGCGAGCTGTCCGCCACGAACCCCGCCTACCAGCGGTCACGTCTCGGGAGCGCCGCTCGAGCAACACGGGTTCGGTAACGCCGATCTCGGCAAGCTCCCGCTGGTTCCGACAACCTGAGGACAATTCGAGGACGGCCGCACCTCGAACCGGAGCAAAAGCCCCAGTCGGAGGCTCAAGTGGTGGTGAGTCGGCCTGTACGCCGGATTCTGTCCGGGCGCTCGCGCGCCCGGGGCGGCCATCCCTCTCGACCGGCGGTTACCCGACGGTTCCAGCGGCCTACCCGGGAGTGATCGGACGGGCCACCCTCTCCCTGTCTG
>DATBAK010000027.1 GCA_036271555.1 Acidimicrobiia bacterium | reverse complement strand
CGAGATCCGGATGAGCCGGTGGACCCCGCGCTCGCCTTCGAGCATGCCGTACGCGTAACGCCCCTTCACGATGAAGGTCGCCGACGTGATCCCGGCTTCTTGGCCCTCGTTGATCTCGTCGACCTCGACCTCGAAGCCCTTGGTCTCGGCCCAGCGCCGGATCATGCGCAACACCATCTGCGCCCAGTCCTGCGCGTCGGTGCCGCCCGCGCCGGAGTGGATCTCGCAGATCGCGTCGCGCTCGTCGTGATCACCGGTGAACAGCGCGCGCAGCTCGAGCTGGTCGAGCTCGCCTGCGAGTCCGCGCGCGCCCTGCGCGATCTCGTCCTCGACGGAGTCGTCGCTCTCTTCACGCCCGAGCTCGAACAGCGTCTCGAGATCAGAGACGCGCGCGTCGAGCCCGTCGACGAGCTCGACATCCGCGCGCACGCGCGACATCTCGGTCGTGACGAGGCGCGCCTTCTCGGGATCGTCCCAGAGGTCGGGACGGCTCGCGTCGGTCTCCAGGTGCACGAGCCGGCCGCGCAGGTCGTCGATGCGCAGGTACGCGTGCGCGTCGGTGACGCGCCGGCGCAGCTCGCGCAGCTCTTCGGTGAAATCGCGCATGATCCTCGGATGCCGGGTTCAGCGACCGTGGCAGAGCTTGAACTTCTTCCCGCTGCCGCACCAGCAGGGCTCGTTGCGACCCGGCGTCTTCTCCACCTTCACCGGCTGGACGGGCGCGTCGGGCGCCGACGCCCGCATGCCGGACGTCTGCATCGGCGACGGCACCGCGCCGGCGCTCATCGCGGCGGCCACGACACCCGGGTCCTCACCGGGCCGGGGCTGGCTCGCGGCCTGCATCGCGGTGGATCCCTGCGCCGACTCGTCGGGTGCGCTGTAGCTGAGCCGGCGGACCGGCGTGCGCGGACGTTCGTCCTGCTCGAGCACCTGCACGTCGATGTGGAACATGTACCGGACGAAGTTGTCCTCGATGATCCCCATCATCGCCTCGAACATGTCGAAGCCCTCGCGCTGCCACTCGGAGAGCGGGTCGCGCTGACCCATCGCGCGGAGGTTGATGCCCTCCTGCAGGTAGTCCATCTCGTAGAGGTGCTCGCGCCACCCCTGGTCGATCATCGCGAGCATCACGCGCCGTTCGATCTCCCGCCACGCGTCGTCGTTGCCCGACTGCGTCGTGACGCTCTTCTCGCGCTCCTCGTAGAGCTCGACCGCCTCGTTCTGCAGGACCGCTTCGAGCCCCGACCGGCGTTCGGTCGCGACGAGCTCGTCCTTCGTGAGGCGGACCGGGAAGTACTCGGCGAGGCCGACCAGCAGCTCGTCGACGTCCCACTCCTCCGCGTAGTCACCACGGCAGAAGCGGTCGAGCAGCCGGTCGACCGCGCCCGAGACCGCCTCCATCGCCTCTTCGCGCAGGTCCTCGCCGTCGAGGATCTGCTGGCGGCGCCGGTAGATGATCTTGCGCTGCTCGTTCATCACCTCGTCGTATTTGAGGACGTCCTTGCGGATCTCGAAGTTGCGGTCCTCGACGGTGTGCTGCGCGCGCTCGATCGCCCTCGAGACCATCTTCGCCTCGAGCGGCACGTCGTCCGGGAAGGCACGGTCCATGACCCGGCTCATGAGCCCGGTCGCGAAGAGGCGCATGAGCTCGTCTTCCAGCGAGAGGTAGAAGCGACTCTCGCCGGGGTCGCCCTGCCGGCCGGCGCGGCCGCGGAGCTGGTTGTCGATGCGGCGGCTCTCGTGCCGTTCGGTGCCGAGCACGTACAGGCCGCCGAGCTCGCGCACCTTGTCACCCTCGGCGGAGCACTCGCTCGCGAAGCGCTCGACGAACTGCTGGTACTTCTCGGGCTCCTCCTCCTCGGTGAGCCCTTCCTTCTGCAGCTCCGTGTGCGCGAGGCCTTCCGGGTTCCCGCCGAGCAGGATGTCGACGCCGCGACCGGCCATGTTCGTCGCGACGGTCACGCCGTAGAGCTGACCGGCCTGGGCGATGACGTTCGCCTCGCGCTCGTGCTGCTTCGCGTTCAGCACATGGTGCGGAACGCCCTTCTTCTCGAGCAGCCGTGAGAGCTTCTCGGACTGCTCGACCGAGATCGTGCCGACGAGCACCGGCTGGCCGGTCTCGTGACGCCCGCTCAGGTCGGTGACGACCGCCTCGTACTTCGCGTCCTCGGTCTTGTAGATGAGGTCGCCCTGGTCGGCGCGGACCATCGGCCGGTTCGTGGGGATCTGCACCACCGACATGTCGTAGGTGTGCGCGAACTCGCCGGCCTCCGTGTACGCCGTGCCGGTCATGCCCGAGAGCTTCTCGTAGAGGCGGAAGTAGTTCTGCAGGGTCACGGTCGCGAGGGTCTGGTTCTCCTCTTTGATCCGCACGCCCTCCTTCGCCTCGACCGCCTGGTGCAGACCTTCGCTCCAGCGCCGGCCTTCGAGGATGCGGCCGGTGAACTCGTCGACGATCTTCACTTCACCGTCGGCGACGATGTAGTCGTCGTCGCGGTGGAACAGCTCCTTGCCGCGCAGCGCGGCCTGGAGCTGGTGCACATAGTTCTGGTTGAAGTCGTCGTAGAGGTTCGCGATCGACAGCGCGTCCTCGACGCGCTGGATGCCCTCCGCAGTCGGGACGACGGTGCGCTTCGCCTCGTCGACCTCGTAGTCGCGATCGCGCTGCAGACCGCGCACGATGCGAGCGAACTGGTAGTACATCTCGGCGGCCTCGGCGACCTGGCCCGAGATGATCAGCGGCGTGCGCGCTTCGTCGATGAGGATCGAGTCGACCTCGTCGACGATCGCGAAGTAGTGCCCGCGCTGCACCTGTTGCTCACGCGTCTCGCACATGTTGTCGCGCAGGTAGTCGAAACCGAACTCGTTGTTCGTGCCGTACGTGATGTCGGCGGCGTAGTGCTTGCGCTTCTCGTCGGGCGGGTCGTCGTTCGGGTACACGACGCCGACGTCGAGCCCGAGGAAGCGGTGGACCCGGCCCATCCACTGCGCGTCGCGACGCGCCAGGTAGTCGTTCGTCGTGACGAGGTGCACCCCGCGCCCGGTCAGCGCGTTGAGATACGCGGGGAGCGTCGAGACGAGCGTCTTGCCCTCACCCGTCTTCTGCTCGGCGATCCAGCCGAAGTGCAGCGCGGCGCCGCCCATGACCTGCACGTCGTAGTGACGCTGACCGAGGACGCGCCGGCCGGCCTCGCGCACGGTCGCGAAGGCCTCGGGCAGCAGGTCGTCGAGGTCTTCGCCCTGCTCCAGGCGGCTCTTGTACTCGCCCGTGAGCGTGCGCAGCTCGTCGTCCGAGCGGCGTTCCATCTCGGCCTCGTGCGCGGCGACGGCGGGAACGACCGATTGGACGATCTTGAGCTTCTTGCCCTCGCCGGCGTGGAGAACCTTCTGGAAGAGACTCATGCGGGCATGCACTCTACCGGCGGGTTTCCCCGAGCCGGACCCGCCCGAGGTCGGGCGAGCAGGGTGTCAGGCGAGCAGGCCCTCGCGGGTCGCGACCGCGGCCGCGTCCGCCTTCGAACGCACGCGCAGCTTCTCGAGGATGCTGCGCACGTGGTTCTTGACCGTGTTCTGCGAGATGAACAGCTCGGTCGCGATCTCGCGGTTCGGCAATCCCTTCACCACCAGGCGCAACACGTCGAGCTCGCGACCCGTGAGCTGGGGGCGGCGCCAGTCGGGAAGGTCGCCGAGCAACGCGCCGAACTGCTCGAGCAGCTTCGTCGTCATCAACGGCGCCACGACACCCATGCCCTGTGCGACCGAGCGGATCGCGTCGGCCACCTCGTCGACGGACGCGTCGCGCAGGAGATACCCGGTCGCACCGCAGCGGATCGCGTCGACGAGGTCGCCCTCGTCCTGCGATCCCGTCAACACGAGAACCTTCGTCTCCGGACTCGCGGTGCGCAGACGCGCGATCACCGCGGGACCGGTGTCGTCGGGCATGCGCACGTCCATCACGACGACGTCGGGTGTCAGGGTCGTCACCGCGTCCAGCGCGTCGTTGCCGTCGGCGGCCTCGCCCACGACCTCGATGTCGTCGACACCGGCGAGCGCGAGCGCGAGCCCCTCGCGGAAGAGCGCGTGCTCGTCGACGAGCAGCACGCGCACACCGATCCCGGGTCCGACGGCCTCCATGCCGACCTGCTCGTTCAGTCCGACTCGCCGGGCTCGGGCGCCGACCCGTTCGAGCCCGCGGCGGACGCCGATCGGCGGCGGGCCGCGGCCAGCCCGCCGCTGCGTCGCTCGTGTCGCTTGCGCATCTGCTGCCGGACCTTGTCGAACGCGAGGTCGAGCGCGGCCGGATGCTCCGAAGCGGACGCGACCCCCTTCACGAGCTCGCCCTTGAGGTGGACGAGGATCTCGCAGGTGTGGGCGTCGGCCGGGCTGCGGCTGGCGACGTCGGAGAACTCGACTTCGATCCGGCGGGCGTCGCTCGCGAACCGCTCGAGCTGCGCGACCTTCTTACGAGCCGTCTCACGCAGCTGCGGAGAGACCTCGGTGTGCCGGGCGTTGACGACGATGTCGACCACCGTCACGCCCTCACGGTCGGCGCGGTCACGCGACCCGCGCCCGCTCCGGTCATGCGCGGGAGTATAGGCAGGGGTCTGGACCAGCCCCACCGACCGCCGGCGTCGGTCCCGGATCGGACGGCCCGGCGCCGCGGCCCACGGCGCGATCCGCCCGTTCGGGCGGATCGACCATCACCAAGCCGGCGGCGGGGTCGCGGCGGCGGTGACGGCCAGGACCCGGCCCACCCCGGCCCGGCGCAGGGCGGCCGCGGCCGCCGCCAGGGTGGCGCCGGTCGTGAGGACGTCGTCGACCACGACGACCGACCCGAGCCGGTTCGCCGCCGGGGTCGCCCGGAGCCCCGGGCCCGGCCGGCGCTCGGCCCGTGCCCGACCGGTCTGGGCCGGACCGGGGGCCCGGAGGAGGAGCCCGGCGACCGGCAGCCCGAGCCGGTCCCCCACCGCGCGGGCGAGCAGCTCGCCGTGATCGAACCCGCGCGCCCGCCGGCGGGACGCGCTCGCCGGGGCCCACGTGACGACGGCGTCGGGCGGGACCCGGGTCCGCGTCGCCAGCGCGTCCGCCATCGCGCCGGCGAGCCACGGCAGCGCCGCCCGCTGGTTCCGATACTTCACCCGCGCGACCAGCTCGCGCGCCACGCCCTCGTAAGCGAACGGCGCGACGCACGCGGCGAGCCCGGGCGGCACGGCGAGCCGCGGCGCCGCGCGCAGCCCCGCCGCGCACGCCGCGCACATCGGCTCGGCCCGCCGGCCGCATCCCGGGCACCGAGCGGGAAGCGCGGCGCGCACGAGCGCGCCGAGGACCCGGGTCGTCGGTTCCGCGAGGCCGGTCGGATCGCGTGGCACGCGCCGAACCTACGTGGGAGGTGCGACAACCACCGAGATCGCGACGCGTTTGTCGTCCCGGCCGCACACCGGTACCGTCCGGATCAGGCGAAGGAGCGCGTCGAGATCGCAATGGGGGCGAGGGCTCGTGGGGACGGACGCCGACGCGGCGTTGGCAGGATGCGATGGGCACGTCCCGGTACTGGTGCTCGGGGCCGGGCCGACGGGCATCGGCGCGGCCTGGCGGCTCCGCGCGCTCGGGTCGCAGGCTCCCGACTGGCTCGTGCTCGAAGCGTCGGCGCGCACCGGCGGGCTCGCGGGCACCGTCGTCGACGACGCCGGCTACCGCTGGGACCTCGGCGGCCACGTCATCTATTCGCACGCCGCGGCGTTCGACCGCATGGTCGAGGAAGTCGTGCCGTCGGCGCGCCGCGCGCGCATCGACCGCGCCGGTTCGGTGTGGCACGGCGATCGGTTCGTGCCCACACCGTTCCAACAGCACGTCGACCTGCTGCCCGAGACCGATCGCGACCGCTGCCTCGACGGTCTCGCGACGCGGACACCCGCCGCCGACGAGACCTTCGACTCGTGGATCCTCGAGCAGTTCGGGCCCGGCCTCGCCGACGTGTTCTTCCGTCCGTTCAACTTCAAGATGTGGGCGTACGCGACCGACACCCTCGACCGCGACTGGGTCACGCACCGCAGCGGCGGCGCGGCCGCGAACGTGCCGACGATCGACGGACGCGATCCGCGCGCGGGCGACGACGACGGCGAGCGTGACGTCGCCGTGCAGGCGCGCGAGGACGAGTCGTTCCCCTATCCGGAAGGCGGTACCGGCGAGATCTGGGAGCGCGCGGCGAGCGCGGTCGGACTCGACCGCTTCGCGTTCGGCGCGACCGTCGTCGCGATCGACCCCGACGCGCGCACGGTGCACCTCGCGTCGGGGGCGCGCCTCACCTACGACGCGCTGATCTCCGCGCTCCCGCTCGATCGCCTCCTCGCGATGCTCGTCGAGAACGGCACGCGGCGCGCGCTCGGCACTCTCGGCCCGCGCCTCGTGCACTCCTCGACGAACGTCGTGGGCCTCGGCATCGACGGCGCCGTTCCCGACGCGCTCGCAAGCAAGCGGTGGCTCTACTTCCCCGACACCGCGATCCCGTTCCACCGCGCGAGCGTGCTGTCGAACTACTCGCCCGGGATGGTGCCCGACGACGCGCACACGTGGTCACTGCTCTGCGAGGTGAGCGAGTCGCCGGCGCGCCCGATCGACGGCGCACGCGTCGTCGCCGACGTCGTCGCCCACGCGCAGCACCTGCTCGACGGATGGGGTGGGGGCCGGATCGAGCACGTGTGGTCGACCCGGCTCGAGCACGGATACCCCACGCCGTTCCTCGGTCGGCGCGAGGTGCTCCCCGACGTGCACGCGACCCTCGAGGCGCTCGACATCTACAGCCGCGGCCGCTTCGGCGGGTGGCGTTACGAGATCTCGAACCAGGATCACGCGTTCATGCAGGGCTACGAGGCCGCGGGTCGCATCGCGTGCGACGAGCCCGAGACCGTGTTCGTGCTCGACCGCGCGCCGGCGACCGCATGACCGCCGCGCGGCGCGCGGGCGAGTTCCCGACCCTCGTCGCCGTCGGCGCACACCCCGACGACATCGAGATCGGCTGCGCGGGCTCGCTGCTGCGCTGGGCCCACCGCTACCGGCTCGTCCTCGTGGTCGCGACCGACGGTGGCCGCAGCCGGCCCGCCGGCGCGGACCGGATCGTCGAGGCCGAGAAGGTGGCTGCGAGCTTCGGCGCCGAGCTGCACGTGCTCGGGCTCGCCGACGGCGAGCTCGGAGCGATCGCGGACGTGATCGCGAGCCTCGAAGCGATCGCCGCGGAGCACCGGCCGGCGCGCGTGCTCGTGCCCTGCCACCGCGACTCGCACCAGGACCACCGCCACCTCGGACGCGCCGCACGCGCCGCGTTCCGGCGCGTCGACGAGGTGCTCGCCTACGAGTCGCACTCGACCGAGCAGTTCGCGCCGAGCTTCTTCGTCGACATCGACGCGTCGATCGACCGCAAGTGCGAGCTGCTCTCGCTGTACGAGAGCCAGCTCGGCAAGGTCGCAGTGTCCGAAGAGTTCGTGCGCGTCAACGCTCGGCGCTGGAGCCTCACGGGCTGCCACCGCGACGGATACGTCGAGGCGTTCGAGGTCGTTCGCCTCGTCGAGCGCGGTCCGTGACCACGGCTCGCGTCGCGATCGTCCACGACTACCTCACGCAGTTCGGAGGCGCCGAACGCGTCGTGCTCGCACTCGCACGCGCGTTCCCGGGCGCTCCGGTGCACACGGCGTTCTACGAACCCGACGCGACGTTCCCCGAGCTCGCGGAGCTCGACATCCGGCCGCTCCCCATCAACCGCGTCACGCCCCTCCGCCGCCGGCACCGCCTCGCGCTCCCCTTCCTCGCACCCTCGTTCTCGCGCGCACAGATCGACGCCGACATCGTCGTGTGCAGCTCGAGCGGCTGGGCCCATGGCGCGCGCACGAACGCGCGCAAGGTCGTGTACTGCCACAACCCCGCGCACTGGCTCTACCTCGCCGACGACTACGTGGCGCCCGACGCCCGCCTGACGCGCGCGGTGCTCGGCGCGCTCGGGCCGCCGCTCCGGCGCTGGGACCGGCGCGCGGCCGCGAGCGCGGCGCGCTACCTCGTGAACTCGTCGGTGATCCGGCAGCGCGTACGCGACACGTACGGCATCGAAGCCGAGGTGCTCCATCCGCCGCCGGCATTGAGCATCGACGGCGAGACCCGGCCGGTCGCGGGGCTGACACCGGGGTTCGCGCTCTGCGTCTCGCGCCTCGTCGAGTACAAGAACGTGCGCGCGGCCGTCGACGCGTTCGCGGTGCGTCCGGACGCGCGCCTCGTCGTCGTCGGCGAAGGTCCGCAGCGCGTCGAGATCGAACGCACCGCGCCGCCGAACGTGCGCGTGCTGGGAACCATCACCGATCCCGAGCTGCGCTGGCTCTACCGCGAGTGCGCGACGCTCGTCGCGCCCGCATACGAGGATTTCGGCCTCACGCCGGTCGAGGCCGCGGCGTTCGGGAAGCCGACGCTCGCACTGCGGTACGGCGGATACCTCGACACCGTCCGCGACGGCACGACCGGTCTCTACTTCGAGACGCCGACTCCCGACGCGATCGCCGACGCGATCACGCGGTTCGCGGCACGCGACTGGGACGCGAACGTCCTGCGCGCGCACGCCGACGCGTTCGCCGAGCACCGCTTCGCCACGCGCATGCAAACGGTCGTCGCGGAGGAAGCCGAACGCGCCGGCCTGATCCTCGCCCGCAGCTGACCGTTCCCGCGAGAACGGGCGGGTCGCTACGCGGCTCGCCCGAGCCGGCGACCGAGGCGTCGAGGAGGGCGAAGCTTGCGAGCCCGACCCGAGATCACAGCATTCCGAAGACGGGGTTGGTGCGGTCCGAGACCGACTGACCGCGGGCGCGGATCGCCGCCATCCACGAGTCGTCGTCGTCGTGCGTGAGCACCCAGAACCGGTCGGTGCGGACTGCGTCGAGGACGCGCCCGGCCACGACCATCGGATCGAGCCCGCCGGCGAGGAAGCCCCGCAGGGCCTCCTGCATCACCGACTCCTCACTGCTGCGCTCGACCGCGTGCGCCGACGGCCGGTTGCGCTCGCTCTCGCCGATGCGCGTGTTCACCCAACCGGGGCACAGCACCGACACCTTCACGTGCGGCGCCATCATCCCCAGCTCGTGGTGCAGCGTCTCCGAGATCGCGACGACCGCGTGCTTCGACGCGTTGTACGGACCCATGAACGGCGCGGCGACGAGGCCCGCGACCGACGCGGTGTTCACGACGTGGCCCGCGTCCTGCTCGATGATGCGCGGCACGAACGTGCGCACGCCGTGCACGACGCCCCACAGGTTCACACCGATCACCCACTGCCACGTCTCGAGCGGCGCTTGCCACGACAGCCCGCCCGCGCCGACGCCCGCGTTGTTGCAGGCGATGTGGATCGCGCCGAACTCCTGCTCCGCGGCGCGCGCGAGCGCCTCGACCTGCTCCGGATCGCTCACGTCGGTCGGCACGCCGATGACGGTCGCGCCGCCGTCGTCGAGCTCCTTCACCGCCGCTTCGAGCGCGGGGGCCTCGACGTCGCCGAGCACGACGCGCATGCCCTCCGACGCGAAGGTGCGAGCGAGCGCGAGTCCGATCCCGCTCGCACCCCCGGTGACGACCGCGACGCGGTCGGCAAGTTCCTCCACGCCGATCAGTACCGGTAGTGGTCGGGCTTGAACGGACCCTCGACCGGCACGCCGAGGTACTCGGCCTGTGTCGGCGAGAGCTGCGTGAGCCTCACACCGAGCTTGTCGAGATGCAGCCGCGCCACTTCCTCGTCGAGATGCTTCGGAAGCGTGTAGACGCGTCGCTCGTAGAAGTCGCGGTGCGTGAAGAGCTCGATCTGCGCGATCACCTGATTGCTGAAGCTGTTCGACATCACGAAGCTCGGGTGACCGGTCGCGCACCCGAGGTTCAGCAGCCGACCCTCGGCGAGCACGATGATCGAGTGCCCGTCGGGGAAGACCCACTCGTCGACCTGGGGCTTGATGTTGACCCGCTCGACGCCCTTCAGCTTCTGCAGGCCGGCCATGTCGATCTCGTTGTCGAAGTGACCGATGTTCCCGACGATCGCGTTGTGCTTCATGCGCGCCATGTCGGCCGCGCTGATGATGCCGAGGTTGCCGGTCGCGGTGACGAACAGGTCGGCGCTCTCGACGACGTCGTCGAGCGTGACGACCTGGTAGCCCTCCATCGCGGCCTGCAGCGCGCAGATGGGGTCGATCTCGGTGACCATGACGCGCGCGCCCTGCCCGCGTAGCGACTGCGCGCAACCCTTGCCGACGTCGCCGTAGCCGCACACGACCGCGACCTTGCCCGCGAGCATCACGTCGGTCGCGCGGCAGATGCCGTCGACGAGCGAGTGGCGGCAGCCGTAGAGGTTGTCGAACTTCGACTTCGTGACCGAGTCGTTCACGTTGATCGCGGGGAACAGCAGCGAGCCCGCGTCCATCATCTGGTACAGGCGGTGGACGCCGGTCGTCGTCTCCTCGGTGACGCCGAGTAGCTCGCCGGCCATCGTGGTCCAGCACTTCGGGTCGGCCTTCAGGACGCGCTCGAGCATCCCGAGCACGAAGCCGTACTCCTCGGAGTCGTCGGGGCCGGGCTTCGGAACCTTGCCCGCCTTCTCGAAATCGACACCGCGGTGCACCGCGAGCGTCGCGTCACCGCCGTCGTCGAGGATCATGTTCGGTCCACCGTCGGGCCAGCGCAGCGCCTGCTCGGTGCACCACCAGTACTCCTCGAGCGTCTCGCCCTTCCACGCGAACACGGGCACCCCGCGAGGATCGTCCGGGGTGCCGTCGGGACCGACCGCGATCGCGGCGGCCGCGTGGTCCTGTGTCGAGAAGATGTTGCAGGACGCCCAGCGGACCTCGGCGCCGAGGTGCACGAGCGTCTCGATGAGCACCGCGGTCTGGATCGTCATGTGCAGCGAGCCGGTGATGCGCGCGCCGGCGAGCGGTTGCTCGTCGACGTACTTCTCGCGCAGCGCCATGAGGCCCGGCATCTCGTGCTCGGCCAGGTCGATCTCCTTGCGACCGAACTGGTGGAGCGAGAGGTCGGCGACCTTGAAGTCGCGGTCGCGGACGAGCGACGGACGGGTCGCGCTCGGTTTCGCGGTGGTGGTCACGGGTACGGCTCCTTCGCCAGAGGGCGCGGCGAGGACCGACGCGCCACATGCGTGGGAGTCGGCCCGGATCACCGGGTGACAGCCGAAATGCTCGGCCCGACCAAATGCCCCGGGATCGTACCCCAGGCAATCGAGACTCTTTGATCCGGCTCCCCGGCTAGCGTCGCAGGAGCGCCATGCGGACTTCTCCCTTCCAGCCGTGAGCGCGGGTCTCATCACGCTCGGTTCGCGGCGGCGGCGCGGATCCAGCGAGGTTCCCGGCGCCCTCCTCGCCGCGTTGCTCGCGGGCGCGCTCGCCGTGGGCGCGATCGTGCTCGGCTGGCGGGGCTCCGACCTCCCGGCGCAGCTCTTCCGCGTCGAGCTCTTCCGCCGCTACGGCTTCGTGCTCTGGAACAGCCAGTGGTTCGGCGGCACGCCGACGCTCGACTACTCCGTCGTCTCGCCCGCGCTCGCGGCCGCGCTCTCGCCCATGGGCCTCGCCGCGGTCAGCGGCGCGTGCTCCGCATTCCTCTTCCATCTCCTGACCCGCCGCGCCTTCGGAACGTCGGCGCGGTTCGCGTCGCTGTGGTTCGCGACGAGCACGGTCACGAACCTCGCCGTCGGCCGCGTCACCTTCGGACTCGGCGTGACGTTCGCCCTCGGTGCGGTGCTCGCGCTCCAGCGCCACCGGCCGATCGTCGGCGCGCTCTGCGGTGTGCTGTGCGCGCTCGCGAGCCCCGTCGCCGCGCTGTTCCTCGCGGTCGCCGCGGTCGCGTGGGGCTGCGCGCGCCGCACCGAACGCGTCGCCGCGTGGTCGATCGCCGTCTGCGCGGTCGCACCGATCGCGGTGATCTCGCTCCTCTTCCCGTCCCCGGGCGCGCAGCCGTACCCGCTGTGGGACTTCGCCTGCGACCTGTTCGTCTGCGGCCTCGTGCTGTTCATGGTTCCGAAGCGCTTCGCGGCGCTCCGGTGGGGCGCGGCGATCTACGGGCTCGTGGTCATCGGCGCGTTCTTCGTCGCGACTCCGCTCGGCGGGAACGTGAGTCGGCTGAACCAGTACGCCGCCGGCCCGTTGCTCGCCGCGGTCCTCTGGGACAAGCGACGCGCGCTCGTCTTCGCGCTCGCGGTGCCGATGCTGCTCTGGCAGTGGATCCCCGCGGTCGACTCGATCGCGTTCGCGCACGCCGATCCGTCGACGAGTCGCGCGTACTACGCGCCCCTGCTCCACGTCCTCGACGAGATGCCGCACGGCTTCGGCCGGCTCGAGATCGCGGCGACGTACCGGCACTGGGAGTCCGCGTACGTCGCGCCCGAGTACGCGCTCGCGCGCGGCTGGGAGCGACAGCTCGACCACGCGTACGCGGCGCGGTTCTACGACGGCACGCTCACTGCGTCGAGTTACCGCCGCTGGCTCGCCGCCAACGGCGTCGAGTACGTGGCGCTGCCGGACACGCAGCTCGACCCGTCGTCGAAGGTCGAGGCGCAGCTGCTCGCGCACGGCCTCTCGTACCTCACGCCGGTGTGGCACGACGCGCACTGGCGGCTCTGGAAGGTCGACGGCTTCCACGGCCTCGTCGACGGTCCCGGCAAGCTCGTCTCGATGGGACCCGACCGCTTCACCGTGCACGTCAGCGGGCCGGGCACCGTGACCGTTCGCATCCACGCGTCGCCGCACTGGGCGATCGACGGCAGCGGCTGCACGACGTCGACCGCCGACGGCTGGATCCAGCTGCACGGTCTGCCGCGCGGCGACGTCGACGTCACCCAGGCGATGCGCGGCACCCCCTGCGACGTCGACAGCTCATGAACTTCCGGTCGGGCTCACAGACGTGACCGTGTGAGCGCGTGAGCGGAGCGAGCAGCGCGGCCTCGCTCACTCCCATCCCGCGTCGAGGAGGGCGAAGCTTGCGAGCCCGACCCTAAAGAGTCGCGAGGTGGTCCTTGAGCGTGAAGATGGCGTCGATGGGGCCGGGGTCGACGTCGTTGTCGAGCGCGAGGTAGCACGACACCCAGTCGCCGACGTACATGAGGTCGAGCAGCTGCGCGAGCCGGCCGTGACCCTCGGCCCGCACCTCGAGGATCTCGTGCACGGCCTCGCGCATGAGCTCGCGCACGACCGCGAAGCGGGGCTCGAGCCGTTCGTGCTCGAAGCCGTGGCGCAGCTCGACGACGGTGAGGAGCTGGCGGGTGACGTCGCCGTTCTGGCCCCACGCGCAGATCTCGTTGTGGTCGAGCTCGGGGTGCGTGTTCCAGAACGCGGGCGCCTTGGCGTTCTCGTTGATGTCGCACTTCCAGCGCATCGCGGCCACCGCGCCGAGCGCGCCGCCACCGTAGATCAACGGGATCGTGCGACCGATCTTGCGCGCGATCTCGCGCGCCGGGTTCGCCGCGCCCTCGACGGTGGGCGCGCAGCGGTCGCGCCGCAACGCCAGCTGCGTCTGCGCGTCGGCGATCCACGCGGTCGCGTCGGGCAGCATGCCGACGCCCTCGAGCGCGAGGAACAACGGCGCGATCAACGCACCCAGCGCGGCGCGCGGCAGGAAGCCTTCCGGACACGGGACGCGCAGCACGCCCGCGCGCTCCGCGAGCGCACCGAGCTCACCGCCCTTGGAGACGACGACGAGCTGCGCGCCCTTCTCGAGCACGCCCTCCGCCATCGACGCGGTCTCCTCGGTGCCGCCGGAGTACGAGACCGCGAAGGCGAGCGTGCGGGGACCGACGAACTTCGGCGCGCGGTACTGCTTCAAGACCGTGACCGGCACCGGCAGGGTCGAGTTCGCGACCGACGCGAGCACGTCGCCGGAGATGCCCGAGCCGCCCATGCCGAGGATGACGACGTTGTCGATCGCGTCGAGCGCAGGCAGGCGGCCGTCGGCGACCGCGGCCGTGATCGTGCCGGTGCTGGTCTGCGCGGCGAGCGCGAGTTGCTCGGGGAGGCCCGCGACCGCGTCGAGGAAGCCGATGGAATCGGTAGCCATGGGTCGGGTCCTAGGCCTCGAAGGTCGGACGGATGCCGTCGGCCTGCGCCTTCGCGACCAGGCGCTCGTGCTCGGCGTCGCTCACCGTCTCCGACTCGTCGACGAGCATGTTCGGGATGTCGTCCTGGACTTCGTAGCGCCGCTTCAGCCGCGGGTTGTAGAGCGACTGCTCGTCCGTGAAATAGAGGAGCGGACCCTTGTCGTCGGGGCAGGCAAGGATCTCGAGCAGCTTGGGGTCGAGCGCCACGGGGACTCCTTCGTCGGGACGGCGATGTGCGCTACGCGTCGGCCGCGCCGCGCACGAGCGCGAGCACCTCGGCGGTGCGAGCCTGGCACGAGTCGGCGTCGGCCGCTTCGAGGTTCAGCCGCAGCAGCGGTTCGGTGTTGCTCGGCCGCAGGTTGAACCACCAGTCGCCGAGGTCGACGGTCAGGCCGTCGAGGCGGTCGGTGTCGGCGTCGCGATACGCGGCCGCGACCCGTTCGATCACCGCGGCCGGGTCGTCGACGCGGCTGTTGATCTCACCCGACTGCGAGTAGCGCTCGAACGGGCGCCGGAGCTCGGAGAGCCTCTGGCCCGTGAGGCTCAGCTGCTCGAGCACCATCAGCGCGGCGATCGAGCCGGAGTCGGCCCGCCAGTTGTCGCGGAAGTAGTAGTGCGCCGAGTGCTCGCCGCCGAAGATCGCGCCGGTCTCGGCCATGACCTGCTTGATGAACGAGTGGCCGACGCGCGTGCGCACGGGCACGCCGCCGTTCTCGCGGATGACCTCGGGCACGGCCTTCGAGCAGATGAGGTTGTGCACGACCGTCTCGCCGGGATGCCGGGACAGGATGCCCTTGGCGATGATCGCGGTCGTCGTGGATCCCGACACCGGCTGGCCCTGGTCGTCGACGAGGAAGACGCGGTCGGCGTCGCCGTCGAACGCGAGGCCGACGTCGGCGCCCGCGTCGAGGACGGCGCGCTGGAGGTCCTTGAGGTTCTCGGCCTGGATCGGGTCCGCGGGGTGGTTCGGGAACGTGCCGTCGAGCTCCTGGAACAGGAAGCGCACGTCGAAGGGCAGGCCCTCGAAGACGTGCGGCACGACGAGACCACCCATCCCGTTGGCGGTGTCGGCGACGACCCGCAACGGCTTCAGCGCCGAGATGTCGACGAACGAGCGGACGTGCTCGCCGAACTCGTCGAGCAGGTCGAGCGAGTCGACGGTGCCGCTGATCTCGGCCCGTTCGACGACGCCGCTCTCGACCGTGTCGCGGATCTGCCGCAGGCCGGTCTCCTCGCCGATCGGCGCGGCGCCCGCGCGGCAGAGCTTGATGCCGTTGTACTGGGCCGGGTTGTGGCTGGCGGTGAACATGGCGGCCGGCGCGTCGAGCTTCCCGGCCGCGAAGTACGCGAGGTCGGTCGACGCGAGGCCGAGCGCGGTGACGTCGGCGCCGGCGAGGGTCACACCCTCGGCGAAGGCCTCCGACAGCGGGATCGACGACGGGCGCATGTCGCGCGCGACGAGCACGCGCGGCGCGCCGGTGAAGCGGGCGAATGCGTTGCCGACCCGGCGGGCGATGGCCTCGTCGATCTCGTCCGGGTACAGGCCGCGAATGTCGTAGGCCTTGAAGATCGCGTCCAGCGACACCGGTGCCGTTCCTCCACTGACGGGTTCCCCCGGAATCAGGGACGGGTCATGGTAGCGCCGGGGTTTCCGGATCCGTCCCCGCGTCACGCGCCGTGTCACGGTCCGGTTGCGCCACCGATTCGGCGCCGGGATCGTCACCGTCCGCGTCGGGCGGATCGCCCGTTTCCTCGCCGTCACCGTCGCCGTTGCCGTCCGTGTCCTCGGCTTCGGCTTCGCCTTCGTCGGTCGCGGCGGCGGGTACCGGCGGCGCGAGTGGGACGCCCGGCGCGGGCAAGTCGGCCGGCGCGGTCTCCTCCACCGTCGGCTCGACCCAGCCGCGCGGCGCGGGTGGGGCGGGCTGCTCGGGCGGCGCGGGCTCGGCCGGCCGGTAGCGCGCGAGACCGACGACACCGGCGAGGCCCGCGAGCGTGAGCAGCCGGCCCGCGCGATCACCGGTCGTCTCGCCGTAGGTGAGCTTCACGTCGTGGCTGGTCGGGATCACGACCATCAGGTTCGGCGCGAGCCGCCACGGACCGCTCGCGCCGTGCGCCTTCCAGTTCGGGAAGAACGACGTCTTCACCTCGATCGGCACGCCCGTGCGCGACACATGGAACGAGATCGAGCTCACGCCCTCGTGCACGGGACCGACGGTCACCTTCGGCAGGGGCCGCGGCGGCAGCTTCTGCGCGGCGGCGACGCTCTTGGCGCGTGCCCAGTGCGCGGGACCGGATGCCGCGAACGGACGCGAGAGGTCGCCGGTGTTCCACCACGGCGCGGCGCTGCACTCCCACGCGTCGAGCTCGGGATCGCGCGTGCCCTTCGGCGGTGCCGCGGTGCCGAAGCATTTCGACGACGGCCCGCCGTGCGTCGCGACGACGACCGGCTCGTCCGTCAACGCCTGCGCGAGGTTCCAACCCTTCACCTCGTAGATCTGCCAGCCCATCGGCGCGACGCCGTCGAGGTCGGGCACGCGCGCGACGAGCTTCAGGCCCGTGCTCTTCGCGGCGAGAGTCTTCGCCTGCGACGACTCGGCCATGTAGTAGCGGACACCGAGCATCCGCAGGTGCTCGACGCCCTGGTTGAAGTCCGAGATGTCGTTGTACACGAGACCGCGCACCGGATTCGACGCCGAGCCGGTCGCGGTGAGCTCGCTCACGGTCATGAAGTGGAAGTCGGTCGTCGCCGACGACTCGAAGTAGAGGCCCTCCATCGAGCCGATGCGGCCGTGCGTGAAGTACGGCAGCAGCTCGAGCGCGAGGGTGGTGCCGTAGTTGTTGATGTCGTTCGACGGCTCCCACAGCGCGCGCCCGGGCGGGAGCTTGTTCATCGTCGTCATGATCGATTGCAGCTCGCGCCACGACGCGCCGGTCTCGTTCGCGTGCGGACCCGTGACCGGCGTCTTGCGCTGGTAGCCCTCGTAGTTCCACGTCGCCCAGCCCGGCGCGACCCCTTCGTGGTCGACGATCCACCACACCGTGGGCACGGTGACCGCGGTGAGCATCGCCATGAGCGTCACGACACCGACGAGGCGTCGCCGCCACGCGTGCTGCGCGGGATCGAACTCCGGCCCGGCGGCCCCCGGCTCGGGACCGATCCCGTCCGCGTCCGCCGCGGCCTCGCGCTCGAGCGCGTCGAGCCGGTCGCCCTCGCGGATCCAGTCGTACGCGCGCTGACCGATCGTCGCCGCGAGGCGGATGAGCTCGGCGGCGCCGACCGCGGCCAGCAGCGCGAGCGAGAAGTAGTAGAGCGGCAGGTACCGCGTGTTCCACACGCTGTGCTCGGGCCAGAAGCGGAAGAAGAGTCCGAACGCGACCGCCATCGCGACGAGCACGAGCGTCGACGTCCGCCGCCACCACCCCGCCGCGAGCACCGCGACCGCGACGAGGAGCCACATCCACCACGGGCGCGGCATCAGCGGGTGGTGCTGATCGGCGCGGAATCCGAAGAGATGGATCGCGAACGACGTCACCTTCTCGTAGCGCATGCTCTGCGTGTACGGGGTGTCGACGAGCAACGGCACCGACCACACCGCGGTCACGAGCGCGCCGACCGCTCCGATCAGCGCCGCGGGCTTCCACGTCTTCAGCGGCCGGCGCGTGAGCCAGACCGCGAGCCCGCCGACCACGGCGAACACCGCGATGACGATGTGGCAGAGGACGGTCGCAGCGAGCAGAACCGCGGGGATCCAGAGCCGCTTGCGGGTCTCGAGCGCACGCGCGAGCGACGCGAGGAAGAAGAGGCCGAGCGCCATCCCGAGCACGTACGAGAACTCGCCCGCGAGCGTGCTCGCGAGGTTGCCGCCGTAGATCGTCCACGCGTCGTCACCCGCGCTGAGCGCGCCGTGCCGCGTCTCGAAGACGTACTTCAGCACCGCGATCGCGAAGAGTGGCGGCGCGGGCCACGGGAACTTCAGCGCGCGCCCGAACTGGTACGCCGCGATCGGAAGCAGCAGCGATCCGCTGACTGTGATGACCTTGAACGCGACGTTGTACGGCATCACGATCGCGAGCAGGTCGATGAGGATCGCCGGAAGCGGGAAGTAGAACTGCCCGACCGGGAAGCCCGCGTACCAGTCGGGGGCCCAGCCCGCGAGACGGAAGTGGTTGAACCAGTGGTCGCGCAGGAACGCGGGCCACCAGACGTGCGCACCCATGTCGCCGCCCGCCGGCGTGGTGTTCAGGAAGATGAGGTTCGGGTGCAGCGCGGCGAGGATGACGCCGACGCAGGTGACGAGCACCGCGAACCCGATGATCTCCTCGATCGCGAAGCGCGGCGGGTCCGACTCGTCGTAGCGATCACGCTCGCGATCGCGCCGCGAGATCGTCGCGACGCGCGCGGCGAGGGACGACTCACGCGGTTCGTCGAGCGGCGCGGCGTCGCGTGTCGAGACCCCCGGCGCGACGTCCATCGCCCCCAGCTTGCCAAACGGCGCGCGCGAAACCGGTTCAGCGTGACGAGCGCGCGAGCTCGAGGACGCGATCGAGGCTCAATCGCCCCGCTTCGCCCTCCCACGCGTTGGCCTCGCAGCGGGCGCAGCGCCGGAACGTGATCTCCTCGCCGCCCACCCGCATCCGGATGGACACCGTCTCACCGTGTCCGCACACCGCGCAGACCACCGGGGCACCTGCTCCGCTCGCCACGGAACCTCATCGGCCGCGATCGGTGGTCTTTCAGTGGTTCGTGAGCACTGCGAGCACCGCCACCAGGTTGAATCCGGCGTGGAGCAGGATCGACCGGGACAGGTTTCCGGTCCGGACCGCGAAGTAGCCGGACACGAGGCCGAGCGCGACGAGGGCCGGCATCACCGCCCCCGACCCGAAGTCGAACAGCACGTGCGTGAGGCCGAACGCGAGCGCCGCGATCGCGACGGCGATCGGCGCCGACACCCGCCGCTGCAGCGCGCGCAGCAACAGACCGCGGAAGAAGAGCTCCTCGACCACCGGCGCGACGACGAGCGCGGTGACGACGAGGATGACGAGCTTCGCTCCGTGCGCAGTGTCGAGGTCGTGCACCACTTGTTGCGGCGTCTTCTTGAGGAGATTCGTGATCGGGAACAGCACGATGCCCGCCGCGATCTCGAAGCCGAACCCGATCGCGATCATCGACCAGTCGTGCGCGACATCGACGACGAAGCCGAAGTCGGCGCGCAGCGTGCCGATCCCCTTGCGCTTGCTGACGAGCAGCATCCACAAGAACCAGGCGCCGTACTGTCCCGCGACCGTCGCGCCGATGATCGCCGCGGTCTCCGGATAGCTCCCGTCGGAGAGCCGCTGCGTGCCGGTGACGCCGATGACGATCTGGGTGACGACGATCGCGCCCACGATCGCGAGCACGAACGCGAGGACCGCGTCGCCGAGACCCCACCGCAACGTCGCGCGCCGAGGCGGTGGGCCCGGCACGGCCGGCGGCGACGGCGGTGGCGGAGGGACCGGCGGGAACGACGGAGGGGGCGGTGGAGGCGACGACCCCATCGGCGGAGGTTACCGAGGAATCACCCGTTCTCAGCTTCGGTTGGGGCCGGGGCCGGAACCACCACGTGACGCGCCGTAGCATGAGAGAACTCGCGTCCCATTTGGAGATCTGTTGAGCGACTCAAACGACCGCTGGCGCCCGCCGGAGCCGCCCGGTCGTCCGCCGCGCCCCCCGATGCCGCCCCGCGCGCCGAGCCCGCGCTCGCGCTGGCTGCCGTGGGTCGTGCTCGGCCTGGTCGTGACCGCGCTCATCTTCTACCAGGCCGTCCCGAAGGGCGGGTCGTCGTCGGCGAGCGTCGACTACTCCCAGTTCCTGTCGCAGGTGAAGGCCGGCCACGTCGAGAGCATCAAGTACGACAGCTCGAGCGGGCACATCACGGGCGAGTTCAAGAAGGGCGACGACCTCGACGGGAAGACGACCTTCTCGACGACCGGGCCGCAGAACTCGATGCCCGACGCCGACATCGCGCTGCTGACCGCCCACAACGTCGGACGCGACTACAAGAGTCACGGCTCGAACATCCTCGGCTCGATCCTGACGCTGTTGCTGCCGGTCGTCCTGATCATCGGCTTCTTCGTCTGGATGAGTCGCCGCGCGCAGGGCCAGATGGGCGCGGTCATGAACATCGGCCGGTCGCGCGCGAAGGTCTACAACACCGAGAAACCGAAGACGACGTTCGCCGATGTCGCCGGCTACGGGCCGGTGAAAGAGGAGATCAAGGAAGTCGTCGACTTCCTGAAGATGCCGGGCAAGTTCCGCGACATCGGCGCGCGCATCCCGAAGGGCGTGCTGCTCGTCGGCCCTCCGGGCACCGGCAAGACGCTCATCGCGCGCGCGGTCGCCGGTGAGGCGGGCGTGCCGTTCATCTCGGTGACCGGCTCCGACTTCATGGAGATGTTCGTCGGCGTCGGCGCGGCGCGCGTACGCGATCTGTTCAACACCGCGCGCAAGCAGGCCCCCGCGATCATCTTCGTCGACGAGATCGACTCCATCGGTCGCAAGCGCGGCGCAGGGCTCGGCGGCGGTCACGACGAGCGCGAGCAGACGCTCAACCAGATGCTCGCGGAGATGGACGGCTTCGAGACGACCGAAGGCGTCGTCATGATGGCCGCGACGAACCGTCCCGACGTGCTCGACCCCGCGCTGCTGCGGCCGGGTCGCTTCGACCGTCAGATCATGGTGCCGCTGCCGACGCAGGTGGAGCGGCGCGAGATCCTCGAGGTGCACTTCCGCGACAAGAAGATGGCGCCCGACGTCAACGCCGACATCGTCGCTCGGGGCACGCCCGGCATGAGCGGTGCCGACCTCGCGAACCTCGTGAACGAGGCCGCGCTCTTCGCGGTGCGGCGCGGCGCGCAAGAGGTGCACAAGGTCGACTTCGACGAGGCGCGCGACCGGATCCTCATGGGACTCAAGCGGCCGTCGATCCTCATGAGCGCGGAGGAGAAGCAGCTCACCGCGTACCACGAGGGCGGCCACGCGCTCTGCGCCTACGTGCTCGACGACGCCGACCCCGTCCACAAGGTCACGATCCTGCCGACGGGCATGGCGCTCGGCATGACGCAGCAGCTGCCGATCGAGGAGCAGCACGCGTACAACAAGCGCTACATCGAGGACATGCTCGCGGTGATGCTCGGCGGGCGCGTCGCCGAGGACGTCGTGTTCGACAACGTGTCGACCGGCGCGCAGAACGACCTCGTGCGCGCCACCGAGATCGCCCGCAAGATGGTGCGCGAGTGGGGCATGAGCAGCCGCATCGGACCGATGGCATGGGGCTCGCAGGGCGCGGTGTTCCTCGGCGACGATCTCATGCACACGCGCGACTACTCGGACGAGACCGCGCGCGTCATCGACGAGGAGGTCGAGTCCATCCTGCGCGAGCAGGAGGACCGTACGCGCGCGACGCTCACGAAGTTCCGGCCCGCGCTCGACGCGATCGCGAAGAACCTGCTCGAGCGGGAAACCCTCGACGGCGACGAGATCACGCGGCTCGCCGACGACGCGATGGGCTTCAAGGCCGGCGGCGAACGCAAGCCGATCCAGCCCGGCACGGTGACGCCCAACCCGATGCCGGCCCCGGTGGTCTCCGAGGCCGCGCCGGCGGCGGCCGCAACCTCGACCGAGCCGCTGCCGAACGGCAACGGCGCGCCTCACGGTGCCCCGCCGCCTCCCCCGCCGCCGCCCTCGCGCCCGCCCTTCACCCCCGCGTCCGGAGACTGAGCTTTCCGGTCGCACTCGCTCCGCTCGCCGCGTGACGTTTCAGTCGAGCTTCCCGAGCTTCGGCTCGGGGGTGGTGCCCGGCGAGCGGAGCTCCGCGAGCGCGGCCCACAGGTCGGTCGCAGACGTCGGACCGAGGAAGGCGCCGCGCGTCACGCCCTCGGAATCGGCGACGACGACGAGCGGCACCGACTCGACGCGGTAGCGCTCGTGGATGTCGCGCGCGCTCGGGTACTCCGCAGTCGCGACCGCGACGTCCGTGCTCTCGAGCACCGCGACCTTGGTCGCCATCGTCGCGCAGCTCTCGCAGGTCGCCGACGCGAACAGCACGACGAGCCACGGCGCGTCCGGACGCGTGAAGTCGGCGCGGTGGAGCTGACGCGGGATGTCGCCGGGTGGCTGCACGGGCTCCGCGGCCGGTTGCGCGCGCAGGCGCCACGCGACGACGATCGCGATCGCGACCAGTACCGCCGCGAGGACGATCCGCAGGATCAACGCGCGCTCACGGCGACGGCACGCCGGGCGAGCGGGTCGCGCCACCGGGCAACGCGACGAACCGCTCCGCGACGACCGGCTGCGACGCGGAGACGACGGCCGCGCCGCTCGGCTTCGCGAGCCCGACGAGCGAGATCACGATCATGCGCCCCGGCGCGACGATCACGCCCGTCATGCCCGCCGCAGTGAGCCCGCCGCCCGCCGCGCTCGCGACCACCGAGACGCGCGCCGCGTGGCGACCGGGATTCAGCACGACGATGTCGTCGACGACTTGGGGCTTGGCGCTCTGTGCGAACACGAATCCCGCAACGTTCTGATCGTCGACGAAACGCTGACGGAGCCAGCCGCTCGCGGCGTCGTCCTCGAGGTCGATCGCAAAGGCCGGCGAGACCTTGCTCGCGGTGGCGCCCGACACGAGCGCGGGGTTGTCGCGGTTCGCCGTGGTGAACGACTTGAGCGCCGCCGCCTGCGTGATCACGAACGTGCGGCGCACGTGGCCGTCGTTGTGCAGGATGTTCGCGATCGTCGTGAGGCGCGCCGCGGCCGTCGTCGGCTTCATCACCATGAGCGCGTCGTAGCCGATCGGCACGTGCGGTTCGGCACCGCCGAGACCGGTCGCGGTGAACGGCCCACCCGCGAACCACCACTCGTGCGCGGCCGCAGTGGTGCCGAGCTCGGTCACGCTGCCCGCGAGCGGCGCGCGTGCGCGGTCGAACGTCGCGCGCGTCTCGGCCACGATCGGAATCGACGAGTGCAACGACAGCGTGTAGTTCGCGTTCGCCTTGGCCGCGCCGGAGTAGTCGACGGCCGCGGCGGTACCGGCCGGCACCGTCACGGCGCGCGCTTGGATGACGGCCGAGAGGTCCGACACGAGCTCGACGCGGACGGTTGCGTCGGCCTCACCGGGATTCGCGAGCACGAGCTGCTCGCTCGCGCCGGGACGATCGCGGTTGTCGGCGAACCACCACGTACGCGCGAGCTCCGTCGCGCCGAGCGACAGCGACGCGTCGACACCGGCCGCTCCGCCGGTCTTCGGCCGCACGACCGCGGTCGTCGCCACGACTCGCTGACCATTGCGCGCGTGGACCTGGAGCGCGACGAGGTGCTGCTGCGCGACGAGGGGATCGATGCGCACCGACACCCGTGAGTGCGCGTGGACCACGAGATCCTGCAGGGAGCTCGGCGCGCGCAAACCGTTCTCGGTGTACGCCTGCACGTCGACGACCGCGTCGACCGGGTACGGGTCGAGCAGCGAGAGCCACTCCTGCGCGCCCGTGGTGCTGGTTCCCCCGGCGAAGAACCACGTCGACGCGGAGCGCGTCGCGCACGGCGCCGAGGCGACGTCGCCGTTCGCAGCCCAGCCCTGCGCCACCACGACGCTCGGGCCCAGCGGTTGCACGACGAGCGCGGCCGTTGGATCACGCGAGAGGCTCGACACCGTGAGCGTGCGACTCGCGCGCGCGGCGACGTTCACGAGCTGCTCGCGCACCGCGCCGCCCGACACCATCACGTCGACCGCGACCGGCACCGCGACACCGCCGGCGTTCGAGATCGTGACGCGGTCCGGGCTCGGACCCGAGCCGCCGGGACCGCCCGAGCAGTACCACGCGCTCGAACGCGCGTCGGCCGCCGGCATCGTCGCCGCGAGGCGCGACTCGCGCACACCGACGGTCGCGGTGTGACGGTCGCCGGCGGCGATCGCGACGACGAGCAACCCGACGAGCAGCACCGCGAGCGGGAGACGGCGAGCGCGCGTCATGTCGCGGCCTTCGCGGCGCGCCGCCGGATGACCACGAGGAACACCGCGAGCGCGAGCCACAAGAGGAGCTGCAGCAGCAGCGCGAGCGTGCGCGCCGAGCCACCGTGGAAGCGCACGTGCACCGCGCCGGAGCCGCTCAGCGGATATGCGTTCGCCCACCCGAACGCGGTCGAGTCCGACAGCGCGTGGCCGCCCTGCGTCGCGCGCCAGCGCGAGTCGTGTGCTTCGGACACGAACACCGTGCCCGAGGTCGGCGCGCGGTCCGCCGTCAGCGGCCGCGCGGTGACGCTCGATGCGAGCGCGTCGGCGGTCGGGTTGCCACCGGTCGGCAGCGCCGACGTGATCGCGCGCGTCGGCATCCACGCCGCGTTCTCGTACAGCGTGAGGCCCGGTTCCGCCTGGCGCATCGAGAGATCGAGCTGCTCGCCGAGCGTCGTCGTCAGCCCTGCGGGCAAGCGGTGCACGTGGTGCGAGTCGGGGGCGGCGCGGTCGATCACCGCGATGTAGCGCACGCCCAGCGGCGCGAGCACGTGACCGAGCCGCGCGGTGTGCGCGGTCGCGAGCAGCGAGACCGCGTCGCGCTCGACCGCGCCCGCGTGGCCACCGGGTGCGGGCCACAACGCGCGCGCGTCGGGCGGACCGTTGCGGCTGAGGCCGTAGCCGAGCCCGTGGGTCACCGCGCCGTCGAGCGGGAGGATCGCGGGGGCGCCGACCCACAGCACGCGGAACGTCGCCGCGGGCCCGGGCTGCGCCATCCACGTGAGTTGCCCGCTCCAGTCGCTACGAGGCAGGCGCCACGACCCTCCGAGCGCGTCGCCGAGCGCGCCCGGCACCGGCGCGAGCAACCCGAGGACGGCGAGCATCGCGCCGACCTGGCGCCAGCCGAACTCGAGCGTGCGCAACTCGTCGACGAAGGCCGCGACCCCGATGCCGACCGCGATGGCGAGCCCGAGCGCGGCCGCGACGAGCACGCCACCCGCCGACGGGACCGCCAACGACGGCGACAACCGGCTCGGCAACCACGCGAGCGTGAAGGACGCGGCGACGAGCAACCACGCGCGGCCGGCCCAGACCAGACGCTCGCCGGTCGCGGTGATGAGCGGGAGCGCGGCGGCGACGAGCAGCCCCCACGGCAGCAGGCCCGCGCCCGCCGCGCCGGTGTGGAAGCGCAGCACATCGCCGAGCGGCAGCGGCGCGCGCGGCAAGAGTCCGAGCGCCGGACCGTCGGCGTGCAGGAGCACGAGTGGCCAGGGCACGAGCAGGACGAGCGCGCCGAGCGTGCCCGCGGCGGTCGCCGCCGCGACGCGTCCCGCGGCGCGCAGTCCGCCGAGCACGGGCGCGCCGACGAGCGCGACCGCGCCGATCACGAGCGCGAACAACAACGCCGGCGGCCAGAACGCGGTGACGATCGCGACCAGCGCGGCGAGCGCCGCGACGCGCGACCAGCGCCAACGGTCGTCGGGCTCCGCCGTCGACCAGTGGTTTCCCACGGCCCGCGCAACCGCCGAGAGGATGAACGGCGCGAGCGCGAACAGTACGAGCGGACCGAGCTGTCCCGAGCCGAGGAGGTTGCGCGGCAGCGGATTGCCCACGTACGCGACGAGCGCGGCGATCGCGGGCAGCGGCGACGTCGCGGCCGGGCGCAGCGCGCGGTAGACGCCATAACCGCCGAGCGGCACCGCGCCGACGACGAACAGCGTGCGCGCGAGCGCGGCGTGACCGAGCAGCACCGCGGTCGCAACGCTCATCACACCGAACGACGGGCTCGCCGGCGAGGCGGAACCGAGGCCGGTCACGCGCCAGGTCGAGTGATAGGTGCGGAGCAGCGATCCGAGGTGGGGCCAGGCTGCGAAGCCGGCCACCGACGGCACGCCGCTGGCGATCAGGTTGCGCGATCCGATCAGCACGACCGCAAGCACCGCGACCCAAGCGATCCCGGCCGCGCCGCGCAACGTGTCGCGCGCCGCGCCGACGGCACTGCGCGTGCGCGTCTCGACCTCGTCGAGGCCGGTGCGCCGCCCGTGCAGCCGCAGGATCACCGCGGTGCGAACACGCGAGCTGCCACGCACCATGAGTCGCCGCAGCTCGTGCTCGCCGACGTCGCGCCGCGCTTGCAACGGCCGTCGATCCGCGAGCGTCACCGGCAGCTCGCGCAACGCGGACCACCATCCGGACATGAGCGACCGCGCGCGCGCGAAGTGGCGTCCGAGCACGAGTCCGACCGCTTCGCCCGCGTCGAGGAGGAACGCGAGCGGCAACACCCAGAGGAGCGCGCCGCGCGCGGTGCACTTGGTGAGCACGCGGATGCGCGCCCGGTTCGCGTCGCGCACGACGCTCGCGAGACGCGCGCGCCGGTGCCCGCCCGTCGGTTGGCGGCGCACGCGCGCGTCGGGCGCGACGACCACGCGCGCGCCGATGACACGAGCGCGCCAGCAGAGATCGAGGTCGGAGGAGCCGGGCTCCGAGCGCGCGTCGAAGCCACCGAGCTCGGAGACGAGGTCGGCGCGCAGGAGCATCAGCGCGTCCGACACACAGAACACGTCGCGCACCGCGTCGTGCTGCTCCTGGTCGACTTCGCCGGGCTCGATGCCGGAGAACACGACGCCGTAGCGGTCGACCGAGAGGCCGACCTCGAGGAGCACGTCGGGCCGGTCGAGCTCGACGACCTTGGGCCCGACGATCGCGGCGTTGCTGCGATACGCCTCTTCGACGAGCACCCGCACGGTGCCCGGCTCGAGCACGATGTCGTCCCGGCACACGAGGAAGAACGGGGAACCCTCGACGCTGGCGAAGGCGACGTTGCAGGCCTCGGTGAACGAGCGGGGCTCCTCGAGCCTGCGCACGAAGGCATGGGGGTAGACGCCCGCGACCCGGCCGGTGGGATCGGTCTCCGCGCCCCGGTCGATCACCAGCGTCGAGAGCGACGGGTACTCCTGGTCGGCGAGCGAGCCGAGGGTGGCCTCGAGCCCGGCTCCGCCGTCGGTGACCACGACCGCGACCACCGGGGGCATAGCCGGCGCGGGCTGGGAGCGCCCGTCGTCGCCGAGGTCGTCGAGCGCGTCGAGGTCGAGGACGACCTCGGCCGCGGGCGGACCCGGCGGTTCGATGGGGGGTTCGGCGACATCGAGCCACGCGCCCACCGTGCGTGCAGGACTCGGACGCGAATCGGCCGGCTCCGTGTCCATGACTTCGGCGAGGTTACCAATCGCCCCATCCCGGACCTTGTTCACCTGCGCACAAGTGCTTGCAGCTGCTAGCAACCTGTATAGGCTCGCGAGCACTTCGTTTGGCGGGCCGTTGGTTGACGGCCGCCCCGACCCTCCGGGAGAGTGGACCCATGGACCTGCGCAAGACCCTCACCGACACCGGCTACGTGACGATCGGGATCGCCGTGCTCGGCTTCCAGCAGGCGCAGGTGCGCCGCCGCGACCTGCAGCAGCGCATCACCGACTCGGGCGGTTGCCTGAACGCCCGGGCGCGCGACGGCCGGGCCCGCATCGAGAGCCTCCAGCAGACCGTCGACGGGATCGCGCAGTCGGTGCGGGGTCGGATCGAGCCCGTCGTCGATCAGGTCGTCGAGCAGGCCCTGCGGGTCCAGACCGTCATCACCCGCGCCGCGTAGCCCCACACCGACGGGGGCTCGTACGCTCCCCCGCGTGATCATCAGCCTGGCCGGTGGCGTCGGCGGCGCCCGCTTCCTCGCGGGCCTCGTGCGCGCGGTGCCACCCGAGGAGATCGTGGTCGTCGGCAACACCGGCGACGACGACGAGTTCCACGGGTTGCACGTCTCCCCCGACCTCGACTCGGTCACCTACACCCTCGCGGGCGCGTCGAACCGCGAGCTGGGCTGGGGCCTCGAAGGCGAGACGTTCGCCTGCCTCGACGCGCTCGCGCGCTACGGCGAGCCGGTGTGGTTCCGACTCGGTGACCGCGATCTCGCGACGCACCTCTACCGCACCCGCCGCCGCAACGAGGGCGCGCCGCTGTCGACGGTGACCGCGGAGATCGTGGCCGCGTGGGAACTGAAGTTGCGCCTGGTGCCGATGAGCGACGACCCCGTACGCACCCGCATCACCGTGCGCCGGGCCGACGGCACGCACGAGGAGCTGCACCTCGAGGAGTGGTTCGTGCGCGAGCGCACCGAACCGCCCGTCGTCTCGGTGCGTTACGAGGGTGCCGACACCGCCCGCCCGGCGCCCGGCGTGCTCGACGCGATCGCCGCCGCCGACACGATCGTGCTGTGCCCCTCGAATCCGGTCGTGTCCATCGGACCGATCCTCGCGGTGCCCGGGATCCGCGACGCGCTGATCGCACGGCGCGATCGCGTCGTCGGCGTCTCCCCGATCGTCGGCGGCGCGCCGGTGCGCGGTCCCGCGGACCGTCTGATGGCGCCGCTCGGCATCGACGTGTCGTGCGCGGGCGTCGCGCGCGTCTACGCGCCGTTCTGCTCGACGCTCGTGATCGACACCGTCGACGCCGACCGCGCTTCCGAGGTCGAGACCGCGGGCGTGCGCGCCGTCGTCGCCGACACCGTGATGCACACCCCCGACATTGCCGCCGCGCTCGCGCGGCGCGCGCTCGACGCCATCGATCCCGATCGCGATCCGTGCCCCACGCGCTGACGATCCTGCCGATCGAGGGCATCGGCGAGATCCGGCCCGGCGACGAGCTCGCGGTGCTCATCGCCGAGGCGGCGCGTGGGCAGGGAACGCCGATCGAGTCCGGTGATTGCCTCGTCGTCACGCAGAAGGTCGTGTCGAAGGCCGAAGGGCGGATCGTCCCGCTCGATCCCGAAGACCTCGCGGCACGGCGCGCGCTCGTCGAGTCCGAGTCGGTGCGCATCGTGCGCCGGCGCGGCGACCTGATCATCAGCGAGACGCGCCACGGCTTCGTGTGCGCGAACGCGGGCATCGACCTGTCGAACATGGAGTCGGGCACGGCGGCGCTCCTGCCCGTCGAGCCCGATCGGTCCGCGAAGCACGTACGCGACGCGCTGCGGGCGCGCACCGGCGTCGAGGTCGCGGTGATCGTGTCCGACACGTTCGGGCGCGCGTGGCGCACCGGGCTGACCGATGTCGCGATCGGGGTGTCGGGCATCGCCGCGGTGGTCGACCTGCGTGAGACGCCCGACGCGCTCGGCCGCGTCCTGCACGTCACCGAGGTCGCGATCGCCGACGAGATCGCGGGCGCGGCCGAGCTCGTGATGGGCAAGGCATCCGGCGTTCCCGTTGCGATCGTGCGCGGTCTGGACGCGACGTGGTTCCGCGCCGGTTCCTACCGCGACCTCGTGCGCGCGCCGTCGGAGGACCTGTTCCGATGACGGCCGTGCTCCCGGCGTGGCTCGAGGCCCGCCGTTCGATCCGCGCCTTCCTGCCCGATGCGGTCTCGCGAGCAGACCTCGACGCGATGGTCACCGCCGCGTGCATCGCACCGGCGCCGCACCACTCGCGCCCGTGGCGCTGGGTCGTCCTCGACACCGAACCCGCGCGCCGCGATCTCGCGGTCGCGATGGGCACGCGGTGGCGCGCCGACCTCGACCGCGACGGCGTCGACCGCCCGCGCGTCGACGAGCTCGTCGACGCGTCCATCGAGCGGCTCGCGGCCGCGCCGGCCGCGCTGCTCGGGTGCCTGACCGAGAACGGCCTCGACCGCTATCCCGACGAGTCCCGCCGCCGCGCCGAGCACGGCATGGCGCTGCTGTCACTCGGCGCCGCGGTCGAGAACCTCATGCTCGCGGCGACCGACCGCGGCTTCGCGTCGTGCTGGGTCGCGGCGCCGATCTTCTGTCCCGACGTCGCGCGCGACGCGCTCGCCCTACCGCCGGACTGGCTCGCGCACGCGCTCGTGCTCGTCGGTCGCCCTGATCCCGCGTACGTCGGGCGCGCACGCCCACCGATCCCCCTCGACGAGCTGCGCGTCTACCGATGAGCGACGGCGAGGCCGCGCCGCGATCGCGCGCGCGGCGGTTCGCGCTCGCCCTGCTCCTCGTCGCGATCGCGTGGGTGTGGCTCGCGTTCCGTCGGTTCGGCGACGTCGGTCAGATCCTCGCGATCGTCGGGCCGGCGATCTACGCGCTCGTCGTCGTCGGGCACTTGGGCGCGCTCGTACGCCGGAGCCGCGCGCTCACGGTCGTCAGCCTCGTTGCGTGGCTCGCGGCCGGCACCGCGATGGTCGTCGCGCCGCGCGTCCCCGACCGCACCGCCGCGCCGCGCGATCCCGTGACGATCGTCGCCGCGAACCTCCACTTCCAGAACGCGACGCCCGCCGCCGCGGCGCGCGACCTGATCGCACGCCGTCCCGACGTCGTCGTCGTGTCCGAGGGCACGACCCGCAGCGAGGCCGCGCTCACCGGCGCGTTCGAGCATCACCTGAGCTCGCCGCCGCATCGCGACGGCTACTCCGAGTACGTCGCGTCGCGGTTCGAGCTGCGACGACGCGCCGCCGGGTCGGTGAGCGGTCAGGCCGTCGTCGTGGAGGTGATGGCGCCGACGCCGTTCCTGCTCATCGCGGTGCACCTGCCGCGACCGGGCCTCGGCATCCCGCTGCTGCCGGGTCACTTCAGCTTCGCGAGGCAGGCGCGCGCCGTGAACGCGGTGCGGGCGCTGACCGCCGCGAGCGCGCTCCCCGTCGTCGTCGCCGGCGACCTCAACGTCTCCGACCGCACGTCGACGTACGCGCATCTCGTCGCGCACCGGCGCGATGCGATGCGCGCGAGCTGGGCCGGATCGACGTTCCGGCCGTTCCCCTTCGACCTGCTCGCGCTCCGGATCGACCACGTGATCGTCGATCGCACGTGGTGCGCGGCACACGCGCAGCGCTTCCATCCCCGCGGCTCGGATCACAACGCCGTGCAGGCCACGATCGGGCCGTGCCCGTGAGTCGGCCGGCGCAGCCGGGAAACGCGGCTCAGGCGGTGGCGGCGAGCGCGCGGAAGTGCTCGAGCGTGCGGCCCAGGCCTCCGTCGAGCGACGTCCACGGCTTCCAGCCGAGGTGGATCTCGGCGCGGCCGGGGTCGAGCGCCGACCGTTCGAGCTCGCCGAGCCGCGCGGGCTCGTGGCGCGGCTTGCGCTTCACCTTCGCGAGGCGCGCCATCGCCTGGTAGAGCTGGACGACGTTCGTCTCGACACCGGTACCGATGTTCAGGAGCAGCCCGCCGCCCTTGTCGGACGCGCGCACGAACGCGTCGACGACGTCGTCGACGAAGACGAAGTCGCGCGTCTGCAGCCCGTCGCCGAAGATGATCGACGTCTCGCTCTGCAGCAGCTTCCCCGCGAAGATCGCGACGACGCCGGCCTCACCGTGGGGATCCTGGCGCGGTCCGTACACGTTCGCGAGTGCGAGCGCGGTGAACTCGAGACCGCGTGCCTCGCGGTAGAAGCGGAGGTAGTCGCCGACGACCCTCTTCGCGACGCCGTAGGGAGACTCGGGCAGCTGCGGCGCGGTCTCGGGCGTCGGGATCTGGTCGGGCGTGCCGTAGATCGTGCCGCCCGACGACGCGAACACGACTTTCTTCACCTTCGCCGCGACCGCGGACTCGAGCACGTTGAGCGAGCCGAGGATGTTCACCTCGGCATCGAGGATCGGATCCGCAACCGACACGCGCACGTCGATCTGCGCCGCGAGGTGGAAGATCACGTCGGGGTCGGCGCGCGTGATCACGTCGCGCAGGCCGGTCGAGCGGACGTCCATGCGGTGGAACGAGAACCGGCGATCGCCGACCGCACGCGCGTCGGCGAGGTTGCCGAGCCGCCCGGTCGAGAGGTCGTCGACCGCGTCGACCGACCAGCCCTCCGCAAGCAGACGGTCCACCAGCGTCGAGCCGATGAACCCCGCGCCCCCGGTGACGAGCGCCTTGTTCGCCATGTCGTGCCTCTCACTCCCGCCCGCGTCCGGCGGGCCCGCAATTGTGTCCTCGTGCCTACTCGGCGGGCGGCACGCGACCACCCGAGATCCGGGTGCCGGCCGCGATGTGCACGCCCGCGCCGATCAAGGTCACGTCGGTCAGCACGACCTCGGGCTTGAGGATCGCGTCGGCTCCGAGGACCGAATCGGTGACGATCGCGCGCTCCGAGACCTGGGCGCCGGCGAAGACCACGGAGCGTTCCACCCGGGCCCCGGCTCCGACCACGGCGCCGGCACCGACGGCCGAGGCCGTGACCGACGCGCCGGCCTCGATGCGGGCACCCGGACCGACGAGGACCGGACCGGTGAGGCGGGCCTCGGGGTCGACGTCGGCGATGCCCTGCGTCCAGACACCCGCAGGCCCTTCGACCGCGCCCGGGGCGGGCAGCGCGCCGACCGTGCCCGCGAGCAGGTCGGCGTGAGCCTGGAGGTACTTCGCGGGCGTCCCCATGTCGAGCCAGTAGCCCGCGCCGTTCCACGCGTAGAGGCAGTTGCGGGTCTCGACCATGCGCGGGAAGGTCTCGCGCTCGATCGACACGTTCACGCGCTTCGGGATGCGTTCCATGAGCCCGGGCTCGAGGATGTAGATGCCCGCGTTGATCCAGTTCGTCGGTGCGAGATCACGCGGTGGCTTCTCGATGAAGCCGACGACCTCGCCGTCGTCACGCGTCGGCACGACACCGAACGCCGACGGATCGTCGACCTGCGTCAGCGCGATCGTCGCCTGCGCGGCGCTCGTCTCGTGGAAACGCAGCATCGCGGAGAGATCGAAGTCGGTGAGGATGTCGCCGTTGCAGACGATGAAGACGTCGTCGATGCCGTCGGCCGCGAAGCGGATCCCGCCCGCGGTGCCGAGCGGCTTCGGCTCCACCGCGTACGTCAGACGAATGCCCCCGCAGCGCCCCTCGGGGAAGTGGACGGTGAACGCGTCGGGCAGGTAGCCGAGCGACAGCACGACCTCGTCGACACCGTGCGACTCCAGCCACGCGAGCTGCCGTTCGAGGAACGGCTGGTTCGCGATCGGCAGCAGCGACTTCGGCGTCGTGAACGTGAGCGGCCGCAGGCGCGTGCCTTCGCCCCCCACGAGGACGACCGCTTTCATGGCGTCGAGGTGGTCGTTGCCCCCGTCGTCGTCGCCGTGGACGCGCTGGTGGTGGGCGACGTCTGGCCCGGCGAGGTGACGCCGGGTTGCGTCGCGCCGGGCGAGCTCGGCACGGGCTCGGTCGGATTCGTCTGGCCGAGGATGTCCTGGAGCGCGGCGTACGACGGGATCTGGGTCTTGGGCGGCATCTTGGCGTCGGCGGTCGTGAACACGAGCTCCACCGCGTCCCCGTCGAAGAGCTTGTAGTCGGCAGGGTTGCCCTGCTTCTCCTTGCCGTTGACGGCCCAGCGCAGCACGCCCGGCTTGCCGTCGCACTTGGTGCCGTTCTTCTCGTTCACGTTCACGAAGTCGATCGAGGTCTGACCGAGCTTCCAGCCGCCGTACTTGAAGTAGCGGCCGAGGGTCGCGTTCTTGCCCTCGTCCTCGGTGCCCGAAGGCTCCATGTGGATGAGCCCGTCACCGTGGCTGTGGAGACCGGCGTACAGCAGGCCGCCCGAGCCGGCGCGCGCCGGCGCGCCCGCGCCGACCGCCGATGCCGACGAGACGTTGCCGGGCGGCCACGCCCAGTTCGGCACCCACGTGCCGCAGTCGTCGACGCCGAGCGCGGCGTGCCAGTGGTCGTTCAATGTCGGCCCGACGTTGCTCGTGGTGGTCGAGCGGCTCAACGCGACGGCGAGCACACCGCCCACCACGATGACGAACGCCAGCGAGTACCAGAGGGTGTTGTTGCCGGCCCGAGCCTTTTTCGGGCTCTGATACGTGCGGCGCTTGTTGCGAGACGACTTCCCCATGACCGGAGGCAGGCTAGCCGGTGACCTTCGGCATGCTCGGCCGGCCCCAGGCGTGTTGGGCCATCGCGGCGATGCACCGAACGAGCAGCACGGGCGCGAGCGGCACGAGCAGGATCCGCCGCCAGCCGCGGTAGCGGCGCGTCGCGAACCGCCAGACCGAGCGGTGGTGCTCGGCGATCATCCGGTACGGGCGCTTCGAGGTGCTCGCGCCCTGGACGTGCACCACCTCGCCGGCCGGCTCGTAGCGGACGTGCCACCCGGCCCGGCGCAGGCGCAGGCACAGGTCGAAGTCCTCCATGTACATGAAGTAGCGCTCGTCCCATCCGCCGACGTCGTCGAGCGCCTCGCGGCGCAGCCACATCGCCGCGCCCGAGATCCAGTCGACGTCGCGCGACTCCGTCGGGTCGACGTCGAGCTGGCGGTAGCGACGGGTCCACGGGTTCGTCTTCCACACGAGCCCGAGCGCGGCGTGCCCGAGCGCGACGAACAGGCCCGGGTCGGAGCGCGCCGACGGATAGACCGAGCCGTCGAGGTTCAGCATTCGCGGACCGACCGCGCCGAGACGCGCGTCGGCGGCGAACGCCGCGAGCATCGCCGCGGCGACTCCCGCATGCAGCTCGAGGTCGCCGTTCAGCACCGCGACGATCGGCGCGTCGGTGGCGGCGATGCCGAGGTTCGCCGCGCGCGCGTAGCCGACGTTGCCCGGTGCCGGCAGCAGGCGCACCTCGGGCATCGCGACGCGCAGCCGGTCGGTCGATCCGTCCGTCGACGCGTTGTCGACGACGACGAGGTCGGGCGGACCCGCGCTCGTCTCCGCGACCATCGAGCGAAGACTCGGCTCGAGCACGTCGCCGTAGTTGTAGGTGGGGACGACGGCGGCCCAGCGCGTCAGCCGCGCCGCCGGCTCACTCGACGACACGACACTTGATGAGCATCCAGAGCGCCGCGAATCCGTCGTGCCACGCGATCTTCTTGCCTTCGTGGAACTCGCGGCCCGCGTACGAGATCGGCACCTCGTAGATGCGGATGCGGCGCTTGAGAATCTTCGCGGTGATCTCGGGCTCGATGTCGAAGCGGTCGGCCTTCAGCTCGAGACCCTCGAGCACCGAGCGGTCGATGAGCTTGTAACAGGTCTCCATGTCGGAGAGCGTCGTGTTGTAGAGCACGTTCGTCACGAGCGACAGGAAGCGGTTCCCGACCCAGTGCAGGAACAACATGTTGCGGCGCTCGCCCGTGAAGCGCGAGCCGTACACGACGACGGCCTTGCCGCGCAGCACCGGCGCGAGCAGCTTCGGCCAGTCCTCGGGGTCGTACTCGAGGTCGGCGTCCTGGATGAGCACGAGGTCGCCGCTGCTGTGCGCGAAGCCGGTGCGCACCGCCGCGCCCTTGCCGCGGTTCGTGCCGTGCGTGACGACGCGCACCGTGCTGTCGTTCAGCTGGTGCAACACGTCGACGCTGCCGTCGGTGCTGCCGTCGTCGACGATGACGATCTCGCGGTCGAGTCCCGCGGGCAGCTCGACGGCGCGCATGCGGCGCACGATCTCGGCGACCGTGTTTCGCTCGTTCAGCACCGGCACGATGACCGAGAGCTTCTTGTACGCGATGCTCACGGTCGCACTCGCTGCGCTCGCCGCTCCTGGCGCCTCAGTCGCCGGCACGGACGAGCCGCGAAGCGACTCGCCCGTCGTGGCGGCACCGCTTCTGCTGTTGCCGGCCCCGGGCTGCTCACCGGGACGATGTCTAGCGCGTAGTCGTGGTCAGCTCGCGATGCAGGCGCGAACTGCTCATATGCCTTTCCGCGCGCGTTCCTTCTGGTACCACTCGTAGGTGCGCTCGAGCCCGATCCGCAGCGGGATCGCCGGCTCCCAACCGAGCGCTTCGCGCGCGAGCGTGATGTCGGGACGACGTCGCGTTGGGTCGTCGACCGGCAACGGCTCGTGCACGATCTCGGACGCCGACCCGGTCAGCTCGAGCACGAGTCGCGCGAGCTCCGACACCGTGAACTCGTCGGGATTGCCGATGTTCACCGGTCCGACCACGTCCGAGTCGAGCAGCGCGAGGATGCCGCGCACTTCGTCCTCGACGAAGCAGTACGAACGGGTCTGGCTGCCGTCGCCGTAGATCGTGAGCGGCCGGCCCTCCATCGCCTGCACGAGGAAGTTCGACACGACGCGGCCGTCGGCGGAGCGCAGCCGCGGCCCGTACGTGTTGAAGATGCGCACGATGCCGATGTCGAGCCCGAGCTCGCGGTGATACGCCATCGTGAGCGTCTCCGCGAAGCGCTTCGCCTCGTCGTACACCGAGCGGGGACCGATCGGGTTGACGTTGCCCCAGTACGACTCGACCTGCGGGTGCACCTGCGGCTCGCCGTAGACCTCGCTCGTCGACGCGAGCAGCAGGCGCGCGTCGTTCGCGCGCGTGAGCTCGAGCGCGCGGCGCGTGCCGAGCGATCCCGCGTCGAGCGTCTCGAACGGATGCGCGAGGTACTCGAAGGGACTCGCGCAGCTCGCGAAGTGCATCACCGCGTCGACGCGCCCGGACACGGGCATGTCGACCGACACGTCGCACTCGACGAGCTCGAAGCGCCGCTCGTCTTCCAGGTGGGCGACGTTCTCGCGCCGGCCGGTGATGAAGTTGTCGAGGCAGACGACCTCGTCGCCCCGTTCGATCAGCGTGTCGCAGAGGTGCGATCCGACGAAACCCGCACCGCCGGTCACGACGATCCGCGCCATCAGCGCCCGACCCCGGTGTACACGAATCCGCGGCGTCGCAGCGCGGCGGGGTCGAGCAGATTGCGGGTGTCGACGATCGCGGGCGACGCCATGGTCGAGCGCACGCGGTCGAAATCGAGCCAGCGGAACTCGTCCCATTCGGTCAGCACGGCGAGCACGTGCGCACCATCGCACACTTCGAAGGCGTCCGCGCAGACCTCGATGCCCGCGGGCATGCGATCGGTGCCCGTGTCGACGGCGGGGTCGTAGCCGCGCACCTTCGCGCCGAGCTCGACGAGCCGGCGCGCGATCACGAGTGCCGGTGAGTCGCGCATGTCGTCGGTGTCGGCCTTGAACGTGAGGCCCCAGACCGCGACGCGCAGCCCGTCGACGTCGCCGCCGGCCGCGTGCACGATCTTCGACACCATGCGCTCGTGCTGCGCGCGGTTGACCTCTTGCACACCTTCGAGCAGACCGAAGTCGTAGCCCGCCTGCGTCGCGGTGTACATGAGCGCGGCGGTGTCCTTCGGGAAGCACGACCCGCCGTAGCCCGGACCGGGGTGCAGGAACTCGAAGCCGATGCGCTTGTCGTAGCCCATGCCGAGCGCGACCTCGCGCACGTCGGCGTCGACCGACTCGCAGAGGTTCGCGATCGCGTTGATGAACGAGATCTTCGTGGCGAGGAACGCGTTGGACGCGTACTTGATCATCTCCGCGGACGCGGGGTCGGTGACGAGCACCGGCGCGCGGACCGCGCGGTAGAGGTCGGAGATGCGCACCGCGGCCGCGGGGTCGTCGCAGCCGATCACGATGCGGTCGGGGTTCAGGAAGTCGCGGACCGCCGCGCCCTCGCGCAGGAACTCGGGGTTCGAGGCGACGGTCACGCGGTCGAGCGCGGCACCGGACTCGCCGAGGATCTGCTGCACGCGCCGCGTCGAGCCGACGGGCATCGTCGACTTGTTCACGACGCACGCGCCCGACGCGAGCGCGGGCGCGATCTCGCGCGCCGCGGTCTCGACGTACGAGAGGTCGGCCGCGCCGTCATCGCCCTGGGGCGTCGGCACGCAGAGGAAGACGAGCTCCGCGCCGCCGACCGCCTTCGCGGCCCCGACGACGAACGAGAGCCGGCGCGCCGCGAGCCCCGCGCCGACGAGCTGCGGCAGACCTTCCTCACGGATCGGGATGTCGCCGGCGTTGAGCCGCTTCACCCGGTCCACGTCGATGTCGGCACAGGCGACGTCGTGGCCCAGCGAGGCCAGGCAGGCGGCGGTCGTCAGGCCGACATAACCCGCTCCGATGACGGCGACCTTCACGCCCGGCTCCTTGCAGAGTTCACGGTGGACTCATCGGCACCCGCGCCCCCCGACGCAAGTCGAACCCGGTGCGGCCACGGGGATGCGGGCTGAGTCTAGGAGGCCCTTTCGTATCCCTGTCGGGGCCTCGTCAGCCGCAGCCGACCTGGGGCTTTCCGGCGACGGTGGTCGGCGTGGTGAGGCCCGGCGTCGAGCCGGGGTTCGCGGGCAGCGTGCTGCTCGTCGAGGAGACGACGGTCGGGTGCGAGCCCGGCTTGGACACCGCCTGGATGTTGAAGTCCCGGCCGAGCACCACGAGCACCTGGGCCGACGCGCTGCTCGCGCTCGGGAGCGCCACGAGCTTGCCGACGCCCAGATACGACGCGACGACCTGGGCCTTGCCGAGCGCGCCGGGCACGTAGCGCACCTCGGTCTGCGCGTAGTCGCTCCGGTCGGCGTCACCGGCGGCGCCACCGTCGGCGAAACCGAAGCCGGTGAGCGCCGTCTTCGTCGCCCCCGCGATGCCTTTCACGCCCGAGCCGTTCAGAACCTGGACCGTGATGTCGTTCGGCGCGATGTCGGGCACCTTGGCCGGCTTCGTCTGCGAGATGAAGGTCCGCAGCTGCTGCAGGTACGGCGCCGCCTTCGCCTGATCGATGAAGAGCACGTCGTTGCCGTCGACATGACCCTCGGTGACCGGGAGCGTGTCCATCACCACCGCCGTCGGGTCCACGCTGCGGAACGCGCGCACGAGCGAGAGGAAGTCGTTCAGACCCATGCCGCTGTCACGCACGAGGTTCGGCACCGTCTTCTGGAGCAACGCCTTGGCGGTGAACGGGTTGCGCGCGCCCTTGCTGATCGCCTCCTGCGCGAGCGAGCGGATGAAGTACTGCTGGCGGCGGATGCGCCCGAAGTCGGAGTCGGGCTCCTCGTACCAGTTGTTCGGGTCGGAACCACCGTGCGACGCGGTGGGGTACTTGTAGTGGCGCGAGCGCACGTACTCGAGCGCTTCGAGACCGTTCAGCGCGACGCACCCCGGGTTCTTGATGTACAGACCGGTGTACTTGTCGAACGCGGGGGTCGGGAAGAAGATGTGCACCGAGCCGATCGCGTCCACCATCTGCGCGAAGGTCGCGAAGCCGACCTCGAGATAGTGGTTGATCGTGACGTCGAAGTTCTGCTCGATCGTCTGGATCAACGTCGTCGGGCCGAAGTTGTACGCCGCGTTGATCCGCTGCTGACCGTGGCCCGGGATGTTCACCCAGAGGTCGCGTGGGATCGAGAGCAGGAAGCCTTTGTTCGGCGCCTTCGGATCGATGTGGGCGACCATGATCGTGTCCGACCGCTGGCCGGTCTGGTACTTCGGGTCGCCGAAGTGCTCCTGCGCGATCGGGTCGTTCACGAACGCGCGGCTGTCCGAACCGACGATGAGATAGTTCGCGGGCTGCGTGGGCTTGACGTCCGGCAGCACCTTCTTGTCGATCACGACCGACTTCGTGTGGTTCACGATCTGGTCGTTCGCGAACCAGTACGCGTAGCCGATGCCGCCCGCGGTGATGACCGACACGACGAGGAGGGCGGTGACGAAGCGGGCGGCGAACGCATGCCACTGCGACCGCAGCGACTCTGCTCGGAGGGGGGCCACAGCGCGTCGAGCGTAGTGGCCGAGGCCGCCATCTCCATGGTCACGCTCGCTGCGCTCGCCGCTCCGCGACGCGCGATGGGAGCGAGTCGGGCGGTCCGCGAACCGCCCGTTCCGGCGCGAGCGCTACTACTCCACGGGCAGGTCGAGGCCCCGGGCCAGCACCAGGCGCTGGATCTCACTCGTGCCTTCGCCGATCTCGAGGATCTTCGCGTCGCGGTACAGGCGACTCACCGGCGAATCCTCCATGAAGCCGTAGCCGCCGTGGATCTGCACCGCGTCGCGCGTCGCGCTCACCGCGACCTCGCTCGAGTAGAGCTTCGCCATCGCCGCGGCCTGACGGTGCGGCCGACCCTGATCGCGCAGCCACGCGGCCTTGTACGTGAGGTTGCGCGCGTTCTCGACGGCGAGCGCCATGTCGCTGCACTTGAACGCGATCGACTGGAAGCGGCCGATCGGTCCGCCGAACGCCTGGCGCTCGCGCGCGTACGCGAGCGACGCGTCGAGACATGCCTGCGCGAGGCCGACCGCGAGCGCGGCGATCGCGACGCGACCGCCGTCGAGGATCGCGAGGAACGTCTGGAAGCCGCGGCCGCGCGCACCGAGCAGATGGTCCGCGGGAACGCGGCACTCGCTGAAGTTGAGCTCGTGCGTGTCGCTCGCGTGCCAGCCGAGCTTCCGGTACGGCGGCGCGACCTCGAAGCCGGGCGCGCCCGCGTCGACCACGATGTTCGAGATCTCGTCGGGGCCCGTGCGCGCGGTGATCGTCACGCACTTCGTGATCGCCGTACCCGAGTTCGTGATGAACGTCTTGCTGCCGTCGACGACCCACTCGTCGCCGTCGAGCGTCGCCTTCGTGCGCGTCGCGCCGGCGTCCGAGCCCGCTTCGGCCTCGGTGAGACCGAAGGCACCGAGCACACGGCCCGCCACCATCGGCACGAGGTACTCCTGCTTCTGCGCTTCGGTACCCGACAGGAAGAACGGGGTCGCGCCGAGGCTGACGCCGGCTTCGAGCGTGATCGCCATCGACGAGTCGACGCGCGCGATCTCCTCGATCGCGAGGCAGTACGTGAGGAAGTCGCTGTCGGAGCCGCCGTACTCGGCCGGGAACGGCAGTCCGAAGAGACCGAGCTCCCCCATGGCGAGCACGGTGTCGACCGGAAACACCTCGTCGCGGTCCCACTGCGCGGCGTGCGGCGCGATCTCCGACTCGGCGAAGTCGCGCACGACCTTCCGGAACTGTTCCTGCTCCTCTGAGAGGTCGTAGTTCATGGTCGCCATTGTGGCGTTCCGGCGGGAGCGCGCGAGCGGCGAACGCCCGCGAGTGCGGCCGGTAAACTCCGTGGGTGCAGGCGCTGTCGGTACCTGCCCTGCTCGAGCAGCTGTCGCTCGAGGCGGGTGTTGCGGTCGTCCGGGACGGCGCGAGCACGATCGTCGCCGCCGAGCCCGCCCACGTGCGGGTCGCCCACGGGGTCGACGGCTTCCGTGCGCTCGACGCCATCGAGCGCGAAGGCGGCTGGTGGGCCGGCTTCCTCGCCTACGACCTCGGCCGGGCGGTCGAGCGGGTCGTGCCCTGGGCCGCGGCCGATCGCGCCATCCCCGACCTCGCGCTCGCGCGCTACGACGCGTGCGTGCGCTTCACGCCCGGCGAGGAGCCGGTCGTCGAAGGCACCGGGCTCGCGCGGCTGTGCCTCGAGCGCGCACTGTGGAATGCGCGCCGCTCGGAGCTGCGAACGCAACCGGTCGGCCTCGAGCACTGGACGTCGAGCCTCGACCGCGTCGCGTACGTCGAGGGCGTGAAGTCGATCCACGGTCTGCTCGACGCGGGCGAGTGCTACCAGGTGAACCTCACGCGCCGACTCTCGACACCGCGCGCCGCGGATCCGCGCGCGCTCTACCTCGCGCTCGACCGGCAGAACCCCGCGCCGCACCTCGCGCTGATGACGTTCGGTCGCGAAGCGCCGTACTGCCCGGCGGTCGTGTGCGCGTCACCCGAGCTGTTCCTCTCACTGCGCGGCACGCGCGTGACGACGCGACCGATCAAGGGCACGCACGCGGATCGCGCGGCGCTGCTCGGCAGCACGAAGGACCGCGCCGAGCACGTGATGATCGTCGATCTCGCGCGCAACGACCTCGGGCGCGTGTGCGAGCCGGGCTCCGTGCGCACGCTCGAGCTCGCCGCGCTCGAGGAGCACCCGGGCCTGTTCCACCTCGTGAGCACGATCGAGGGGCGCCGGCGCGAGTCGGTCGGGCTCGCCGACCTGATCCACGCGACCTTCCCGCCCGCGTCGATCACCGGCGCGCCGAAGCCGCGCGTGATGCAGGCGATCGAGGACCTCGAGCCGGTTCGGCGCGGCGTGTACTGCGGCGCGATCGGATGGATCGACGTCGACGAGCGCGCCGCGGAGCTCGCGGTCGCGATCCGCACGTTCACGATCAGCGGCGGCCACACCGACCTCGGCGTCGGCGGCGGGATCGTGGCCGACTCCGATGCCCGGAGCGAGTGGGCGGAGACCGAGCTGAAGGCGGCGCGACTGCTCGCAGCCGCGGGTCCCGACGGCGCGTCGGTCGCACCGACGTCGGCGCGACCCTGAGCGATTCGTGATCGCGTGATCGTCTGGGTCGACGGCGAGCTCGTCGAGGCCGGCGCGGCGCGGCTCTCGCCGCTCGACCGCGGTCTCGTCGTCGGCGACGGCGTCTTCGAGACGCTGCGCGTGTACGGCGGCGTGCCGTTTGCCTGGCGCCGTCACCTCGAACGGCTCGCGCACTCGGCCGCCGGACTCGGCATCTCGCTGCCGTCGACGGGCGACCTGCGCGCCGCGGCCGACGCGGTGCTCACCGCGAACGACCTGCGCGAGGCGCGCCTGCGGCTCACGGTCACCGC